>JAPYUK010000012.1:51991-55999 GCA_029936155.1 Dehalococcoidia bacterium
GTGATCATTGCCAAAAGCACCGCTCGTTACTGCGCCACTTCTATCATTCTCGACTCCCGAATCACCACCACCCGGATCTGACCTGGATAGGCGAGTGTTTCCTCAATCTTCGCGACGATGTCCCGAGCCAGTGATGCTGCAGTCACATCGTTCACGTTCTCTGGATCGACCAGAACTCGCACTTCACGACCCGCCTGAATGGCGTAGACCCGCTCTACACCTTCGAAACCACGAGCCACCTCTTCAAGTGCCTCCAGCCTCTTGATGTAGTTCTCTATCGTGTCGTGCCTTGCCCCCGGTCGAGCCGCACTGATCGCGTCGGCTGCCGCAACAAGGAATGACTCAACAGTCGTCATTTCACGATCATGGTGTTCTCGAATCGCCGCAACTACACGATCTTTCTGGCCGTAGCGTTTCGCAACGTCGGCGCCAATTTCTGCGTGAGGACCATCGATTTCGTGCGTCAACGCCTTGCCGATATCGTGCAAGAAGCCAGCGGTCTTAGCAACCTGAGGATCGGCCCCGATCTGCGCAGCAAGAATCCCGGCCACGAGTCCAACCTCTACAGAATGCTGTAGAACGTTTTCACCGTAGCTGTACCGGAATTTCAGTCGGCCAATCAGCTTCACGAGTTCGGGATGCAGACCTTTTACGTCGGCATCGAACATCGCTTTTTGGCCAGCTTTCCGAACGGTCTCATCGACCTCGGTCCGTGCCTTCTCAACCGACTCTTCAATACGAGCAGGATGAATCCGCCCATCTTGAATTAGCCGATCAAGTGCAATACGCGCCACTTCTCGGCGAATCGGATCAAAGCATGAGATCGTTATGGCTTCAGGCACATCGTCGATTATTAGATCGACCCCTGTTGCCGCCTCGATGGCTCTGATATTTCTGCCTTCACGACCGATCAAACGGCCTTTCATCTCGTCGTTTGGCAACGAAATGCTCGTAACGGTAGCTTCTGAGACGACTTCGGCCGCGAGTCGCTGCATGCTTGCAGCAAGAATTACTCGAGCTTTGTCGTCTGCCTCGTCCTGTGCCTCTAGTTCAGCGTTCCTATATCGGCGTGCTAGTTCGAACTGGATATCTTCTTCGGCCTGATCGAGCAACTGTTGCCTGGCTTCTGCCATCGAGAGACTCGAAATAGTTTCGAGTCGTTCGCCAGCCTGTGCCCTCAAGTTCTCAACTGCCGACTTTTCGTCGGCTATTACGTTTTGCTGGTCTTGAAGTTCAGATTCAAGTTTGTTGATTGAATCTGTCTTGCCTTGAAGCATTTCTTCTCGCGCTTCAAGACGGCTTTGATGACGTTGTATTTCTAACTTTTGCTCGTTGAGTTTTGCTTCCGCATCGCTGCGTACTTGAAGTGCCTGCTCTTTGGCTTCTAGAAGAATCTCCTTACTTCGGGCGTTCGATCTGCGCATTTGCTGCGCCGACGCCTCTTCTACTGCTCGCTGTGACTTTGCCGAAAGGAGGTTGTGAAGCTGAAAGCCCAGTCCGCTTCCAACCGCAACCGCAACTAGGGCTACTAGGACGGCAATGATGATGGTATCCATCCGAGCCCTCCCGAACCATTTGGTATTCGATTTTTATTTTTAGTGATTTCTGTGCGCTTAATTAGACCAATTCCCTAATGCTGCGCACACGCGAATACTAAGATCGTATGCAGATTCCCGCAAGGAGCTGAACTCGTAATTGAGTTCAATATGGGTGTTTAAGCAAAAAAAGCGCCGCAATCTTATGGCTGCGGCGCTTTGAATTTCATTGGATGAAACTGCTGGAAAAGTCGATCTACTGTTCTTCGGCGGTTCCCTCGTCGCCGGAGCCTTCAACAGCTTCTTCGCTGTCTCCGCCTTCGACACCCTCTTCGCCTTCGAGGCCTTCTTCATCAGCATCAACCGGTACGAGATCTTCCTCAGCAGTAACCCGGGGCGGTTGGACCCATGCGATTCGATCTTCTTCAGGGCCGGCGAGCGTGACGCCTCTCGGCATCTTCACTTCGCTGGCGAGAATAGCGGAATCGATTTCCATAAGACCCGAGCAGTCGACAACGATTTCGTTCGGCACATCGAACGGCTTCGCTCGAACAAGAATCTCGAATGCACCCTGCGTAACAACACCGGCTCCACCGGCAGTACCAGGTGCCTCTTCCTGCCCTGTCAGTACGACTGGTACCGGGGTCTCAACTTCCTGCTGAACGTCGACTCGTTGGAAATCTACGTGCTGAATGTCACCGCTAACAGCGTGACGAGCAATCTCACGGACGATCGTGACGGTGTCATTACCGCCCTGTACCTGCAACGTAACCGGAGTCGTTCGACCGGCTGATCGGAGAGTCATAATGAGCTCCTTGTGATCTGCCTGAAGCGACTCTGAGTCTTCGTTGAGCCCATACATGTGAACGGGGGTGATTCCCTGTCGTCGCAGTGCTCGGTTCTTTTTGCCAAAGGTAGTTCGTAATTCGACACTAAGGGTAATATCGGCCATCGTGAGCATCTCCCATTCTTATGAAATTGAGGGTTGGGGACCGAAAACCGGTCTTTCCTGAATAAAAATCAGATATTGAGCGCGTTCAAGATGTAGATTCCCGAATTGCACAGCTATTAACCGTACCACGAGGCAAGCAAAACGGATCGTGATTTTTTTAGCCGATCAGGCAATCAATCGACGAGCGTGGGGATAGCAGACTCAGAAGGTCAGGAATCGACTCCCAGTGGTATGATTAACGTGCGCTACGAGTCACTGTGAATTGAACTTGTTACGAATGTGTGCTGATTCGGTGGGCACACCGTCATATGGGCTCTACAGCCTGCGTCGCTGACCGAATTCTGGAGATTTCAAGATGCTTGTACCTATGAAGGTGGACTACGGGGTTCGAACCTTGGTTTACCTCGCGCTACAAGCACGCGAAACTCAATCAGTTCCAGAAAGCGCTGAGTTCACATCAACATCCGATATCGCAGGCGCACAGCACATTCCAGAGCCATACCTGCTCAGGATTTGCTCAGAACTGCAAAAAGCTGGGCTAATCGAATCTCGTAGGGGTCCTCAAGGCGGCCACAAACTGGCTCGGCCAGCCGAAGAAATATCGGTTAGCGACGTTGTGAACTCTGTCGACCACTCACTTGCCCCCATCGACTGTGTCGAAGAGCCCGATGGCTGTAGGCTCTCTGGGGCTTGTTCGCAGCGCGAGCTCTGGAGTGACGTCGAAATAATGCTTCTAGAGCACTTGAGCAAAGTGAAAATCAGCGAATTGATGAACCAGCAACGGTCGATGGTATTGACCGCGCCGGTAGAGACAAACTTTTAGGCACCGATATTTTTGGTTGGCTCTGAATATGATCTGCATCTCGTTCATCAGAACTGAATCTAATTGCACAATTAGCTGCTTCAACTAACTTCTACCTGTGACTTTTTAAAGGCTCGGCACCACTTACCTGTGTAGATATGGCGATTTGCGTCGATCTGCGGAGTAGAATTCATAGCGATTGCCCCGGCTGAGCACGAATCGTCCACGAAAACGAACGTGATTCGACCGGATCAAAACCAAGTAATAGGAATTTTTAGGGACATGGCTCAGACCAACGGCTTCACGCCACTTACGCCCGGACAGGTACAGCGCTACAGCCGCCACCTGATCATGGATGGTGTTGGCAGTGTAGGCCAGCGAAAACTGATCGACTCGAAGGTGCTGATCATCGGTGCTGGTGGACTCGGTTCACCAGTAGCGCTGTATCTGGCGCTCGCCGGAATCGGAACTCTCGGTATCGTTGATTTCGATACCGTCGATGTTTCGAACCTCCAGCGCCAGATTCTGCACACTGATGCAGACGTTGGGCGCCCCAAGGTGATCTCTGCAAAAGAGACGATTAACGCGCACAACCCGGAAACAAACGTCATCCTTCACGAGGAGCCGATTAACTCCGACAACGCGATGGACATCATCCCCAACTACGACATCATCGTAAACGGGGCCGACAACTTCGCAACTCGATATCTTGTAAACGA
>JAPYUK010000048.1 GCA_029936155.1 Dehalococcoidia bacterium
CTTGAAGTAGGCCTGGTCTTCGGGGCTGAACAGATCTTCGAGGAAGAACAGCTGGAACTTTTCGACCTCTTTGGCGAACCACACACCCTGAATTGGTGGAATGCGTTCGTGAACATCGTGAAGAATCTCGAGTCCGTATCCGAAGCGTTCACGGACGTATTCGAACAAACCAATCGCTGATCGCATATACGGCTTGGGTTCGTACACACCACCGGGGTGGGCGTAGAGCTTATTGTCATCGTAGTCACGCAGCCAGTCGGTGTTTGCGATAGGACCTTCAAGCACGTTCCGGTTCCCACCGCTTCCGATTCCGGTTGCTGCACCTTTGTTGCCATATGTTGCGTAGCCGGGAGTCGATATCTGCACTCGGATGTGGTGGAAGCCCTGCTCAACGAATGCCTGAACCTTGTCGCCCACTTCTTCGTGCGTTTCGCCAGACGTATGAACGTACACCGGGGCTGCGACACGAGCACGACCGCCAAGTAGGTCGTACACGGGCATGTTTGCCATCTTGCCCTTAATGTCCCACAGTGCCTGATCGATACCGGAGAGTGCGTTGTTGAGCACCGGGCCGTTGCGCCAGTAGGACGAAACGTACGATGACTGCCAAATGTCTTCGATATCGGCAACGTTTCGACCGATAAGGAACGGTCGCAGGTAGTCATCAACTGCTGCTGCGACCGCGGTGGGGCGCTGCGTGAATGTTGCGCAGCCGATGCCATATAGGCCGGGTTCTGATGTTTCGATCTTGACGATTACGAGTCGAATCTGGTCCGGCTCGGTGAGAATGGTCTTGATATCTCGAATCGTTACGTTGCTCATAAATGCGTCGGCCTAAGTGCTGATTGTCGGGTGTTGAAAAATAATCCGGGCGCGGAGGCCCGGAAGAAAAGAATTGTACCCCCGGCAATCGAGTGTTGAAGCGGTAGGCGTATATCTATCCGGTACCGACGAACATTTACACGCTTGCAAGTAATGAGCAGCTGCTGAGGAACATTCGCATTGTTCTATCGAGACAATTAAGAACTTATTAATTGAGGTACAGCACGATGAAGCTACTTGTGATTGGCGGGACACGATTTATATGTCTGGCGACTGTGCGAAGAGCGGTTGAGATTGATCACGATGGGCAGTGTTCCATCGGGGTGAACATGAGATTGGAGGGCCAAAAGGACGAAAACTCCGAGCACGATTAGGCAACCTAGACCACGGTGCGTTTCCATTTGCGTAGCGAGGTCATTTCTCGTGGTGGATCCTGCAACATGCCCATCTCGACGTACGACACTTCGGCGACGTAGATGTCGCCATGCGAGTTGACAGCCATGCTGTGCGGCCACAAGAACTGATCAGCCTCTTCGCCATGATGTATAGAGCCGAACCTCGTTAGGCGGTTGCCTTCTCTGTCGTACACCCCAACCCGGTTACCCAGATTAGGTTCGCCCCGGTTCGGAGAGCCCTTTGTCGGTCCTTGTTCAGCGACGTAGATGCGAACGTCATCGCCAGTTCCCGTCACTTCAACTGCAACCGCCTTGTGTACGGGCCATTCCCGTGAGTAGTTGCCATCGAGATCGAACACCTGCACACGGTAGTTTTCGCGATCGCAGACGATCACTTCCTCATCGTCGATCAAGGCGAGGTTGTGCGGAACGTTGAACTCGCCGGGGTCGGTCCCGATCGTGCCCCACGACTTGATCAACTTTCCTTCAGAGTCCAGTCGATGCACCCGAGAATTGTCGTAGCCGTCCGAGATGAAGATTTCGTTAGTCTTCTTTGAGACCGCTACATCGGTCGGTCGGTGGAACATATCTCCACTTTGCGCTGGCGCAGGTGTACCCGATCCGATCGTCATCAGGTATTCGCCCGATTTAGACATCTTGTGGATCTGGTGAGCGTTGTCATCCACAACCCAGATGTTGTCCTCGTAGTCGATGGTTATGGCATGCGGCCGAATGAACCAAGTCTCCCAGAACTGAGAGGCGTTGCCGTACGCATCGTGAACGATTCGAACCTTGTCTGGTGGGTTGTCGTTGCCCCAGTTATCTATCACGTTGCCATCGGGATCGAACACCAGAATCGGTTGATTGCCGCGGTTGAAAACGAAGACATTGTCATTGCTGTCGACCGCAACAGAAGTCGCCTCTTTGAGCCATATTCCGTGCGGGATTTTCGCCCAGCCTGTAACTGGTTCAAAGACTGTTTTAGATGAGACGAGTTCTGGCATTGAGTACCCCTGTAGCCGATAGCGACCACGTTCCAGCCGCTGAACCAACATGGTACTGTCCTGAGCCGGTTATTTGGCGTTGATCATGCCAAATATTTATTCTATGTCTGAATGAGGCATTAAAATTCAACCCCTTTTTGAGCCGTAATACCTTGATCGGCATACGGGTGCTTGATCTCTTGCATCTCGGTTACGAGATCGGCTACATCAACCAGCCTAGGATCTGCATCCCTACCGGTGATGATCAGATTCAGCATTTTCGGCTTGTTTTTGATCACATCTAGGACTTCGTCGACGTTAATCCATCCCCAGGTGACCGGGTAAGTGATTTCATCGAGCATGATCACGTCATATTCGCCGGACGAAATCTTTTCTTTCGCGATTCGCCAGCCGTTTTGGGCTAGCGCTTCGTCTTCGGAGAGATCCTTTGAGGTCCAGCTAAATCCTCTGCCGGACGGGATCATTTCGATACCGATCTTCTCCGCTGCCAGCTGTTCACCGTACTTCGACTTCTCGCTCTTGATGAACTGCACTGCCATCGAGTTCATGCCTCGACCCCACGCTCGAATCATCATTCCGAATCCGGCTGTAGTTTTGCCCTTGCCGTTGCCAGTATTGATTATCACCAGCCCTTTTCGAACTCGTTTTAGGTTCGGCGGAGGTGTGAAGTCGGTCGGAGGATTGATCGGCATGTATGTGTCAGTTCTTGTCTGTTACTGGTGCGGTAAAAGGCATAGAAAACCCCGCTCTTTTGCGAAGCGGGGGAGCTGTTCGAGGTTGCGCACGGAACGCATCGTCTCTCACAGTGAGCCACCCCTGTTTCGCGAGGAGTAATCGTGCCCAGATGTCCCTGGCAGGTCTCCTGGCTTCCGGTCGGGTATGCAAGCTAAGCTGCCCAGAGTGCGTTCCTTCCCGGCGTTTTTTTGGCCAGTGGATTCGTACGCACTCATTCCGGTAACAGTGGCGCTACCGCAGCGGATTCACACCGCTTTCCCTTTTCACCCGACTCAAACACCAGTTTCTGGGACTTTTCGCCGAACACCGGGGACGTTTTATTTAATTGCTTTGAAGGCTATGTTGTCGAATCAGTTCAGTCAAATGGGTGGTTGGGGGCTGTGCGAAGCTCATTTCCCGCTCGCAGCGTAGCGGAGTAGAGGGTTCTCGCGGGATTCATCACTCATTCCTGCCAGACGGCGAGCGCGAACCCGCACCAGATCCCTCGATTACGGATGCACTTCACTCGGGACGCGGGAGATCAAGACAATACCTACAGCCCGTCGGCTACGCCTCGCAACAGCCAGCCGACTCCGTATGCCAGTACCGCGGCTATCCCGCCGACTGCGACCGTCTCGACTCCCGCCTTGATCGTGTTCCCGCCAACGACTCTCGCCTTGAATACGCCAATTACGAAGAACGTTGCTGCGGTTGCAATAGAGCTCCACAGGAAGGGCGTTGAGATTCCGCCATCGACAACCAGATTGATGATGAACGGCGCAACCGGGACTATCCCTGCAATCAGAAACGCCACAAATGTCCACCACGCGGCTTTTCCCGGCTCGGGGCCTTCTAGAAGCAGACCGTGCTCTTCCATGAGCATTGTGTCGACCCAGACCTTCTCGTCCGAGGTAATCACCTCAACGACTTGCTCTAGCAGATTGCCTTCGAAGCCTTTTTTAGCGTAAATCTGTCTGATTTCTTCTTTTTCGCCATCTGGAACCAGCTGAATTTCACCCTCCTCCTCTTTGCGAATCATGTGCAGGAACTGCTGCTCAGCTCGGGTGCCTAAAAAATTGCTGACTGCCATCGAAAAGCCATCAGCTATCAGATTTGCCAGACCAAGGATCACAACTATTCCGGCTGATAGATCCGCCCCAACTACCCCGGCGACCACAGCGAATGTCGTTATCGTGCCGTCGACGCCACCGTAGACAATGTCTTTCAGGTAGCTCTGGGATCTGCCTTTGTCCAGCCGCTCACTCACCCGATCGGGGGTGTGCATGTCACGCAGGTGTTCAGGCCCACTCAGGTTTCGGCCCATAAGGCACTCCTAAAAACCGTGATCCGCCGCACTATCCTGCGGAACGAATCCAAGCACGTATCTGGCGTATTCGATGTCACGGTACCGCGTCGGATTGTCAGAGCATGCGAAGACGACGGCATATTTCAGATCGTCTGGAGCATGCACTGCTTTATCGATCATTTGCAATATATCTCGGTGGCTGCACCATACCGAGGCGTTCCGGGCCTTTAGCGGTACGTCTTCGATTTCGACCTTGCCAATGCGAATACAAATTACCGACATATCGTGCTGTTCTGCGAACATCCGACCCAGATTTTCGGTGAACATTTTCGAAACGGAGTACATGCTTGTGGGACGAATTGCAGTTTCAGTGGTGATCATTGGCCGTGGATCAGGTACTTCGAAATCAGGATTGTGAACCAGCGACTTGAACGGATCGTCCTTTTCGTATCCTGCGACGACCGCTCCGGTGCTTGCTGCCACGATGCGCTTTACTCCTGTAATTCGGCATGCCTCGAACAGGTTGTAGACGCCCTGGATGTTTGCCTTCATGTGGATTTCGTCGGTGACTCTGCCTCGAGATGCAGCCATGTGCACGACAGTATCGATGCCTTTGAGTGCGGGCAAAATTCCGTCAATCCCATCTCCAATATCGACAACAGTTGTCGGAAAGCCTACGACCTCGCTCCGCCCGAGAGCAGTCACGTCGTACTGTTCTGAGAACTTTCGACCGGCCAGTCCGCCAATCAACCCGCTCATACCGGTAACAAGAATATTCTTAGGATTCATACGTGATTTTTGGGTATCGATCCCGATTTGTTGACGATGAGAATTTAGCTCTACGAGAATTCGGTGATTTGCTCTGATGTGACACGTTCGAGTTCAGTCGCCAGTGCTGGGTTTGCGTTCAGCTGGTCGAGCGTGCCGTCCACCATCAAGTCTGATGCTTCCCTGCGAGCGATTTGCAGCAAATCTACGTCATCGATTCTCGCCACTTTCAATTCATCCCAACCACTCTGACGGGTGCCCATGTAGTCGCCGGGTCCTCGAATACGTAGATCTTCTTCCGCGAGCTTGAAACCGTCTGAGTTGTCGAGGACAGCGGTAATTCTTTCGTTGGCCATCCCGCCCTTAAAGTTCGACATGAGTACGCAATAACTCTCGTCTTTGCCACGGCCGACTCGTCCTCTCAGCTGGTGTAACTGTGCCAGTCCGAAGCGATTTGCGCTCATGATCATCATTACCGTGGCGTTCGGGATGTCGACACCGACCTCGATCACTGGCGTCGCCACCAGAACGTCGATCTCCGCGTTTCGCATCCGTTCCATCACTTCCTGCTTTTCGGCCAGCTTCATCCGACCGTGGAGCAGGCCGACTCGTAGATCCTTGAACTCGCCTTCCGACAGACTTTCGAACATTTCGAGGGCGCTTGCTGCATCGATAGCGTCAGACGGCTCGATCAGCGGGCAAACGACAAACGCCTGCCTGCCCTTCGCAACTTCGGTCCGTACCAGTTCATAGGCTGCGTTTTCCGAGACGTTGCTATTAGCAAGTTGTGTTGTGATTGGCTTGCGGCCTATTGGCAGGATCTTTAGAGTCGTGACGTCGAGGTCGCCGTAGACCGTTAGCGCAAGGGTTCTCGGAATCGGTGTTGCCGACATTGCAAGCAGGTGGGGTCGCGGCTCGCGCCGGGTGAGGGCGCCCCGCTGCTCAACACCGAACCTGTGCTGTTCATCGACGACTGCAAGCCCGAGTCGTGGGATCTTCACTTGTTCCTGCAGCAGCGCGTGTGTTCCGATGATGAGATCGGCCTCGCCGTCAGCAATCATCTGCTGGATGCGTTTCTTTATCGATCCCTGAAGGCTTCCGATGAGGAGCACCATCGTGATTCGACGATTGCCGCTTCCCGGAAGGCTTGCGTGCCGAACGGCGTCTTTTGGTTCTCCCGGCAGCGATTCTGCCTTCAGCTGATTGGAGATGCTCAGGAAGTGCTGCTCGGCCAGAACTTCGGTTGGAGCCATTAGCGCTCCCTGATGCCCAGAAGTGTTCACAGCAAGCAACGCTGAGAGGGCGACGACCGTCTTTCCGCTGCCCACTTCGCCCTGGAGAAGTCGACCCATCGGAATTCCAGCCGCCATGTCTTCAAGGAAGCTGTCGAGCGAAGTTTGTTGATCTATTGTCAGGTCGAAATCGAGCGAACTTAGGAATGCGTCAACCACAGATCCGCCCTTGGACGAATCGATCACGATGCCGTTTCGCCTGTGCCTCCACTCTGACTTCTTCTTGAGCGCGGCAAGTTGGTACATGAACAGTTCGTCGAATGCGAGGCGGCGTCGGGCCTGTAACTGGACTTCGGCTGAGTCGGGATAGTGCATCGACTCGACAGCCTGCTCCAGATCGGTGAAGGTGTGCCGTAGTCTTAAATCGTCGGTCAGAAATTCGTCTAAAAGTTTTACACCGTTGTCGAGGGATTTTCTGGTGGCGGTTCTTATTGAGCGCTGAACCAGCCCGTCGGTAGACGGGTATACAGGCAGCAGATTTCCGGCGTGAGTCAGCTGAAGTTCCCCGTTGCTTGATTCCGACGACGCGCTCGCCGGCAGCTGGTCGTACTCAGGGTTCTGCATCTGGGCTCGACCGTTGAACTCCTTAACCTCTCCAGAAAACGCTACGACCTCACCGGGCCTGAACCGATTGGCCAGATACGCCTGCCTGAAAAACGTTGCTTCTAACACGCCAGTGCCATCATTGATCAGGATTTTTGCAGCCCCCGGCGGTGGCCCGATCTTCGCGGTTTCAGATTGCACGACTCGGCCGGCAACTGTCATCTGCTCGCCGAATAAAACTTCGTAGATCTTGGTCACCTGCGAATAGTCGACGTGTCGATTAGGGAACAGGTGAAGCATGTCTCGCAAGTTCGCAACGTTGAGTCGGGCGAGCTTCGGGCGAGTTGATTTGTGGATGAACTTCAACTCTTCAAGCGGTGTGTCGAGCGTGTATTTGGCCTTGGCTGAGGCACGCCGAGTAGACTTGCGAGGTGCAGGCTTTGGAGTTGATGTTGCCTGTTTGGCAGCCTCCGCACCTACGCTGCGTAGTCGCCCCATGACGACCGAAGCCCATCTGTGCCGCTGGCCCGGCTGGAGCGCGGCGTAGTTCGAGCCGCGCAGCGGATCGATATCTCGAATCCACGGCAGATCCGTCGCAGATGATTCTATGAACATATCCAGTCCGCCCATCACGGCGCGATCGGTGAACTCTAAGGTCCGTTCAAGCTCCAGGATATTTCGAAGCGCGGAAATAGTCCGGTCGGGAGTCCGGGTTTGTGGCGTGGTTCGTGCTCGTCGGCTTGCTTCGCGTCCACCAACGTTCATCAGCTGGATTCGGCCCTGATCAGACCGAGGCCGAGTGTTCCAGGGCCCAAGTAGTTTCCGACGACAGGTCCGAGTTGTGCCACGATAGGCTCTCCATCGGGCGCAAACTCAGCGATTTCATTTGCGATGTTTTGGGCATCGACCTCGTCGGTCGTGTACAGAACCGAGAGCTTTTCGAGCGGGGCGTACTCGGCAACTATAGATTTCAGCCTGGCGATGCCCTTTTTACGATTGCGAGCACGTTCAAACGGGTGGGCGATGCCGTCTTGTAAGGTCAGGATCGGGCGAACTCGTAATATCGAGCCAACATACCCCTGCGCCTTGCCGATTCTGCCGCCACGAACCAGATATTCTAGGGTGTCGACCATTCCGATAAATACAGCTCGCTTGCTGGCGTTCTTGACCAGCGCGACAGCGTCGTCAAGCGACGAGCCACCGGCGATCGCCTCGGCAGCCTGCACTGCGGTATAGCCGAGTGCCATCGAAGCCTGCTCGGTATCGACCACTTCAATTCGTGGACCGTTCGACCCCAGTTCGGAAACAGCATTAACCGCGGCGCCGTGGGTCAGGCTCAGTTTTGATGAGAGGTGGACTGAGATGATCTCGTCGTGGGTTTCACCGAGCTTTTCGTACATCTCTGCAAATGTCCCAACAGAAGGTGCAGAAGTAGTTGGTATTACTTTCTGATCGGGCAGTCGGCGGTACATCTCGTCGGCTGAGATTGTCACACCATCGAGAAATGTTTCGTCCTCGATATGAACGTTCAGCGGCACGACAGAGATGCCGTGCAACTGCGCAATATCGGGCGGGAGGTCAGATGTGCTGTCGGTTACAACGGCGATGCTCATTCAGTTTCTCCAATAGTTGGTATGTGGCGATCAGGCTACTCTACTGCAATCAAATAGTCGTAGTGGGGTTGTCCGCCATAGACGATTTCGATATCTAGTTCGCCGTACTTCTCTTCAAGTGTTTCTGTGGTTGTCTCGATCTGCTCGGCCTTCACCGATTCCCCCGTGTAGACGGTGATTATCTCTGCATCGTCTGCTTTCAGGTCGATCAGTTTTGTCAACACGCACAGGGGCTCTCGACCGACGGCTACGATCTCGTCGTCGAACGTTGCGAATGCCATTCCTTTGCGAATTTCGTGACCGTAGACCGTTACGTCCCTGCTGGCGAGACACACTCGGCCATCACCAACTTCGCCCGCAACCTCGTTCATCGCCTCCTCGTTGTCGTCAAGTGACCCTGTCACATTGAATGCAAGCAGTGCTGCGACACCGGTTTGGACTGATCGAGTGGCAATAACTCGGACGTCCTTTTCCGAAAGAGCTGGAACTTCTTTTGCGGCGGGAACGATGTTCTTGTTATTCGGCAGCAGGATGACGTTGTTCGAAGGCGCAGCTTCGACGGCCAGGTGCAGGTCGGAAACCGATGGGTTCATCGTGTCGCCGCCTTCGACGATTGAAGTAGCGCCCATTCCCGCGCTGTTGATTAGATCGGTCAGACCATCGCCTGCAGCAACTGCCACGATAGCGATCGCGACCGGCTTGGCAGGCGATGATTCGGCAGTATTCCTGCGATCAGCGGCCCACCCGGCAGCCTGTTCGTCCATGTTGGCGATTTCGATATTCGACAGCTCGCCGTACGAATTACCCGCGGTCAGTGCCTCGCCCGGGTCTTTCATGTGAACGTGAACTTTGGCTATGCCGTCAGTTCCGTCGACGATAGGTGAGCGACCTATACGGTCCATGTGCGAACGAATTTTGTCGAGATCGAGGGTTTCGGCCTGGATAGCGAAGACGGTGCAGTAACCCCAGTCGATTTCCTCGGATGCGTCGACAAAATCAGCCTTCACAAAGCCTGAGAATTTCTTGCCACTTGGCATCGGAACTTCAATCACCCTGCCAACGGGTTCTTCTCCGCGCAAAGCCCTGAGGGCACCGTCGAGCATCACGGCAAATCCGAATCCACCAGAGTCGACGACCTCCGCTTCGGCAAGCACGGGAAGCAGGTTCGGTGTTCGTCGAACGGACGCGAGAGCTTCTTCGGCAACATCCGCCAGAACGCTTTCAAGTGAGTTGTCTTGGGCCGCTGAGTTTTCTGCTGCTTCGGCGCATTCCCGGTAGACCGTTAGCATCGTGCCCTCAACCGGGTTTGGGAGAGCCTTGTAAGAGTTGATTGCTGCGACCCGAATCGACTTTGCAAAGTGTTCGCCAGTTAGCTCGGTCGATTCGCCGATGGCTTCCGCCAGACCTTTGAAGTACTGGGCCAAAATCAGCCCTGAGTTTCCGCGGGCTCCAAGTAGGGCAGATCGGGCAATTGTTTTCGATACGCTGTTGGCCGATTCAGATGAATATGTGGGCAGGTCGTTAACGATCGAACGTAGCGTTAGCAGCATGTTTGTGCCAGTATCACCATCGGGCACAGGGAACACGTTCAGGGCGTTAATTGTGTCTCTATTCGCCTCAACCGCCATCGTGGCGGCGCGTATCATCCCGGTTAGTCGAGCCGAGCTGGCGCTTTGTATTACTGATGTGGAGTTCTGCATTCGTAGTAGCTCTTGTTCATTCAGCGTTGTTTGCAGTTCAATATGGCGATCGAGACTCGCATTTCATTGCGCACTAATTCGGTTGTTCCAGTGCGACTTGCATGGTAGCGTTAATCGCTGGAGTCTTATGCGGGTGCTATTACTCGTCGGGAGTGAACTGAGTTAGCCGACTTGAGACTTTCCCACCTTTTAGTATTTATTTCGAGAGTCTAATTGCTATGCCAAGCTCAGACCAGATCAGGGCGAAACTGGGACTAGGTCCCCGACCTAAGCCGATGTTCGGTCACAACCGATCACACGCACTGAACGCAACCCAGAAGATTTCCAAGCCGAACCTGCAGAACAAGTGGGTCGTAATCGATGGCCAGCGCTACCGAGTCAAGCTGACTGCTCGTGAGATGCGCACTCTCGACAAGAAGGGCATTTCTCTCTCCACCGTAGAGTAGAAACCGTTCTTATTTTGATTCAGAAGTCCTTTTCATTCGAGAGGGGCTTTTTTGTTGGGGTTTTTAATAGCACACCCTCACAATGACAAAGTGGCCAAGGCATAATACCAGCCCGACCTACCCGAAATTCTCAGCGGTGTTCTTCGATCTCGATGACGTTTTGAATTTGAAGCCTCACCTGGAGCTCTATCTTAAGACTGCTGAGATTCTTGACGTCACACCTTCAACATTTGTCGTATTTGAAGACTCTGTTGCTGGATTCGTCGCAGCCAGAGCAGCCGGAATGTTGTACGTTGGCGTAGGCCAAGTTGCGCTTGCAGCCGAGGGTGGAGAAGCCCCCGACATGGCAATTGCCTCGTTCGAAGGCTTCGACATCTGGAACGTGCGGCCGTTCTAGAATTCAG
>JAPYUK010000049.1 GCA_029936155.1 Dehalococcoidia bacterium
GTTTTTGCCGCTTTTTACGTGGTGCACGGCGCCACGGCCCGCAATCGAGCGGTGAACTCCCTGTCGAATCCACGCGTCCCCAAGTTACCTGAGTAATTCTATTCCGATTGACGTTACGAGTGAATGGTTATTTATACGATCGCACAGGGGAGTTGCGTTCGAGTGAGCACAAGGGATTTTTGCTGAAATGGTGTGTTGAAACCGTTTGATGAGGTTCTGAATCAAGCTCAGAATGACAATAGATATAGAGTCTCCTTGAAACCGGATACTAAATCTTCGAGCGTATTGCTCGGTCCATCTCTCGTTTGGCGTCGCGTTCTTTGATGGTGTTGCGGCGGTCGACCTGTCGCTTACCCTTTGCCACACCTACCAGTAGCTTGGCTACTCGGTTTTTGATGTAGACCTTTAGCGGGACGACTGTTTGACCATCGCGGTGAATCTGGTCGTCGAGATATTCGAGTTGCTTCTTTTTCAGAAGTAATTTGCGTGGTCGAACAGGGTCGTGCTGTCCATTTTGGCCAGCGGGTGCATAGGCTGCGATGTTAGCGTTTTCGAGCCATGCTTCGCCGTTTTTGATGTAGACATATCCTTCGGCGATATTGATGCGTCCTTCACGTGCCGATTTTATTTCCGAGCCGAGCAGCACCATTCCCGCTTCGAAAGTTTCTTTAATGAAATAGTCGTAGCGGGCGCGTCGATTAGTTGCGAGTGCGCGTTGCGTGTCGGTATCGGCCATAGTTCAAGTCTAAGCAATCAGAGCAGGGCTTGCGTTGGGATTTGGACGCATATTGTGGTCGACGTTTAGCTCCGTGTGTTGCGTTTGCTCCGGGCGAACACACGCTTGGTCGCCGCGTCGCAGTTCACCTTCGTTTGATCCCGTCCATCGAGGAAGGGAAGGAGCTACAAGCCACATGCAGCACACGAACAGGCGAAACCTAGTTGCTCGCCAGCTGGGCTACCTGGAAATCGAGCTGCTGGATGGCGGCTTCGATCTGAGGGTCTGCGAAATCGCCGGTTTGCGGGTTCGCACCACCACCGACCGTCTCTCCGGCTTCTACAACAACGTCAGGTTCGATTCCGATCTCTTCGATGACTCTTCCGTTGGGAGTGAACCAGCGGCCGATCGTTAGGTAAACACCACCACCGTTTGATAGACCGCGAAGCAGGTTCACACTGCCCTTGCCAAAGGTATTTGTTCCAATAGCAACGGTGCGACCATGATCCTGAAGGGCACCGGTAAGTACCTCAGATCCACTGGCCGAGAAATTATCGACAAGGGTCACCAGCGGGATATCAGGGAAATGTCCACCAGACTTCACTTTCCAGTCCTTACGCTGGCCTCGGGAGTCGACCTCGTAGGTGACGAGACCGTCAGTTAGGAACTCTGATGCAACGTCGACAGTTGATGAAAGAAGACCCCCCGGGTTGCCTCGCAGGTCGAGAATGATTCCCTTTGCTCCGTCGTCGATCAGCTCCCGCACAAGCGTGCGAACCTCTTTCGGGGTTTCCGCAGTGAATTGAGAAATGCGAATTCGACCGTAGTCAGTATCAGAGATCATGGTCTTTACCACGCTCGGGTCATCGATCGTGTCCCGGACAATTGTTATGTCAACTGGATCCAGGCTGCCAACGTGTTCCACGGTCAGAACGACCTCTGTGCCTTTTTCGCCACGAATCTTGTTCACGGCTTCTAGAACACTCCACTCGAGTGCATCTTCACCATTGACCTTGAGGATCCTGTCTCCGGCCTTGATGCCTGCTTTTTCGGCGGGCGAGTTTGGTAAAGGCTTTGTGATGATCACACCGCGACGATCTGGTGAGGCTTCGACCTGTGCGCCGATCCCTTCAAATTTGCCCTGAAATCCGTCTTGATCGATCTTGAAAGTTGAGGGCGGAATGTAGGACGTGTAGCGGTCGTCGAGAGCATCCAGCATTCCAATGACTGCAGCCTCGGCCAGCACATCGGGATCAATGTTTTCTTGAATTACATACTCTCTGACGAGAATCGAGTAGGTCTCCCAGACAATTTGGAGACCGTCAGGGACTGCTGCAGGCTCGTTGGCAATGGGTTGAGGCGCCTGAGTCGCCTGCGTGCCGTCTGAGAGGATGATCGGACCTTTGCTCCTCGCAGCAGGATCGTCATTGTCGGAGCTGCCGCAGGCTGTAATTATCAACAGCGTGGCGAGGGCGACAAGGATCAACGATGCAAATTTAACAGAACTGGTTCGAGTGGTCGGAAAAATCATTTATTGAAAAATTATTACGTGATGCAGAGGCGAGAATCGACGACTGTGCGTTAGGGCAAGAGTCGATTGAGAAAATATCTTCTCGTTGAGGATACGCCGGAAGTGTGAGGTTCGATGCACGGCTGCACACGCAAATAGGTACTAGGAATCAGGTGTGAATGGACTATATCGCTTACTTACACCACTATCCTTGTTTACATAACAAGGATAGTGCGACGTAATGTATTGGATGGACTAGCCTACCCCGCGAGCCACCGTATCTACGAAATGCGCTAGTCGATCGGAACGCTGGTTACCGGTGCGGCTTTGGGTCTTGTTACCTCGCTTTCGATCGCGTCTCGAAGATCAGTCATCCCCCAGCCCTTCGTGGCCGACGTTGTAACAACGCGGCTGAACTCTGTGATGTTGATCTGACTAAGAACGTCGAGCGAAAGAGGTTCGTCCTGTGACGAAGCCACGAGGTCGAGCTTGTTCAACACAAGAATTCGAGGAGTATCCCCTATTCCCATGTCGAGAAGTTGATCGGAAACCACCTGCGCCTGTTCGGCAGCGTATGGGCTTGATACATCTACTACCTGAAGCAGCATATCTGCCTCAAGCGCCTCCTCAAGTGTTGCTCGGAATGCTGCCACCAAGATCGGCGGAAGTTTGTGTACAAAGCCAACCGTGTCGCTGATGGTCGCTTGAATTCCGGACGGCAAATACATCTGTCTTGTGGTCGTGTCGAGCGTCGAAAATAGTTGGTTCCGCTCAATGACACCTGACGATGTGATCTTGTTGAACAGTGCCGATTTACCGGCGTTCGTGTATCCGACCAGAGAGATGATCTTGGCATCACCCTGTGTGCGAACCTGGCGCTGCCGTTCTCGTTGTGATCGAACTTGCTTCAGTTCTTTCTTGACCCGCTGCAGCTTGCGTCGTACCAGTCGACGGTCGGTTTCGATCTGAGTTTCACCAGGCCCTCTTGTCCCGACTCCGCCACCCAATCGTTCAAGGTGAGACCACTGTCCGGCCAATCTAGGTAATAGATACTCGGTCTGTGCAAGATCAATCTGCAGCCGTCCTTCACGAGACCTCGCACGTTGTGCGAATACATCGAGGATCAACGCTGTCCGATCAATCACTTTGACCTGGAGCTTGTCTTCGAGCGTTTTCTGCTGGTTGGGCGACAATTCGTCATCAAAGATCGCAGTGTCGACCTTTTCATGTTTAACTGCGTGCTCTAGCTCCTCGATTTTGCCCTTGCCTATATATGTCGGCGAAGGTTTGTTCATCGATTGAGTGAACCTGGCGATCGGATTTGCGCCGGCAGCTCGAGCCAATTCGGAAAGCTCAGCAAGCGAATCGTCGAGAGCCCAGTAATCGCCTCGGCTGCGCACGTTGACTCCCACGAGTATGGCGCGTTCTCGAAACGGGCCTGTGGAATATGTGCGCTTTTTTGCCATTCGGCGATTCTGGCTCCTACTTAGATGACTTTATGCGTTGATTTGCAGTTTCGCTAATCGACGAAGCCCTTCGTCGATCTGATCGTCTGGGATAGTCAGCGAAAGTCTGATGTATCCCTCTCCGCCCGGGCCGTACCCGTTCCCAGGAGTCACTACGACATCTACTTCATCGAGCAACTTCTGTGCGAACTCAGCTGATGTGTAGCCTGCTGGGATCGGGGTCCAGATGTAGAGCGCTCCTTTAGGAGCAATAGCCGGCACGCCAATCTCGTTCAGCACTGAGACTACCTTGTCCCGCCGTTTTCGATATACCTCGTTATTGTTATCGAGCCACTCGGCTGGCAGGTCGAGCGCAGCAATTCCCATCTCCTGGTTTGCCTGAGAGAGTCCCGAGTCGATATTCGACTTTACCCGCATCAATGCGTTGACCATTTCCGAGTTTCCGACGGCCATTCCGACTCGCCACCCGGTCATGTTTGCGGTTTTCGATAGAGAGTGGAACTCCATCGCAATGTCCATCGCACCTTCGGCCTGAAGCACGCTAGGTGCCACATAACCGTCGTACGTGACTTCGGTATACGCAGCATCGTGGAGGAGCGCGATGTCGAACTCCTTGCAATACGCAACCGCTTCATCGAAGAAGCTAATCGGAGCGATCGCGCCGGTGGGATTGTTTGGGTAGTTGATCCAGAGGGTTTTGGCTTTCTTCGCAACATTGGTTGGGATGTCGGCGAAATCGATCAGGTATCCATCCTGTTCTTTCAATCGAACAAAGTGCGTCGTACCGCCAGCAAACATCGTTCCAATTTCGTACACCGGGTAAGCAGGATCGGGGCTGATCGAGATATCACCCGGATCGATGAAGCAGAGAGCGGCGTGGGCGATTCCTTCTTTTGCACCGATCAAGTTGATCACCTCGGTCGCGGGATCAAGCTTTACACCAAACCGGGCGTCGTAGAATTTTGCTACACGAGCTCGGAACTCCGGAAGCCCTTCACTCTCCGGGTATTTGTGATTTGCAGCCTTTTTCGATCCTTCGATCAACGCTTTTAGCACTGGCTCGGGGGTCTGCATGTCGGGATCACCGATACCGAACGAGATTACGTCGATTCCCTGTGCTTTCTTCGCGGCTATAGCTCGGGAGATACCGACGAATAGATATGGGGGTAGGTTTTCAACGCGCTCAGCAAATTTCATTCGTGTGGTTCCGTGTCAGGTGCAGTTATATGTTTAGCTGGTTTACGATTGTCGAACAATCGTAAACCAGCGATCGGCAGTACGTGAGGGCCGAGATCATTCATATGCGACCAGTTACACGTACCTGCTAGTCGGGCCAGACTCCAGTGAACACTTCGACGGCTGGGCCTTCGAGGAACGCTTCGCCTGTCTCATCCCATGAGATTCGCAGAACTCCGCCATCGACTACTACGTCAACGACGTCATCAACTAGTCCGTGTGCTCTTGCAGCAGAGGCCGAGGCGGTGCTGCCGGTACCTGAAGACAGGGTTTCACCGGCGCCGCGCTCGAATATGCGGGCACGAATCTTCGAACGGCTCAATACGTTTACGATCTCGAAGTTGATCCTATTCGGGAACAGCTCGTGACTCTCGACGTGGGGTCCAACCTCAAGAAGCGGGAAATCCTCGACCGATTCGTCCATTACAACTACTGCATGTGGATTTCCGACTGCCAGACAGGTGACCTTTAGTTCCATTCCACCAGCCTGAATTGGGAATCCCTTGAGAATGTTTGCATCGCCGATCTGGGTTACATCGACAGGTATTTCCGAAGGCACAAATGTTGGCTCGCCCATCGCAACTTTGGCTGCGACCATCTTGTCGTCCTCCATAGTTGGCCATACCGTGCGAACGCCACCGCCCGTTTCGACAGTCAGACCGTTGGGATCTGGGATCGCGATGTTTCGATCGATGACGAACTTAGAAAATAGCCTTATGCCGTTACCGCTCATCTCGGCTTCGGAGCCGTCCGGGTTGTATACCCGCATCCTGATTTGGGCGACATTGGAGTGCTGGACAAGAACAATCCCGTCTGAGCCCACGCCGAATGCGAGCTGACTCATTTCTTTCGAAAGTGCGCCCCAGTCGAGATCTATCCCTCGGCCGTCGATTGCGATGTAGTCATTCCCGGCGCCATGCAATTTTGCGAACTCTACGGTCATTGCTTCTCCTGAACTTGCGGTTCAATCGGAATTGCGGTCAATCGATTTTAAGGTCATCGATGGCAAACTACGAATCATATCGGTAATCAGATTTAGTGTTGTGTGTTGGCTTCTGTGAGCGTATGGGTTTTCGCGATTAAGTGCCTTCCAACCACGTCGATACGGTTTCGATGACAGATTTTGTGGCCGATTCGGCGTCCTGCGTCATATCGAACCAGTTGATTCTTGGGTCTTTTTGCTTGAACCAATTGCTCTGTTGTCGAATGAGTCGATTCGTCGCCACCGCGGTCAGTCGAACGCCCTCGTCTAGGTCGTATTCGCCGTTGATATGGCCGATCATCTGCCGATATCCGATTCCGCTCATCGCTCGATTGTCGATTGAATACCCACTATTTAGAAGCGAACGAACTTCATGTTCCCAGCCGTTTGCGAGCATGCGGTCGAGCCGATTAGTTACCCGCTCGTGAAGCACCGAACGCTCCGCGGAAAGACCGATTATGTGGGCATCGAAGGGAGATTCTTCAGCTTTGGTTCGGGTTGATTCGAGTGGTTTTTTAGACAAGATGCGCTCAATGGCGCGAGTTATTCGTCTGGGATTGAGCAGGTCGGTATCAGCAGCCGTCTCAGGAGCGATTTCACGGAGCTCATTCGCCAGGGCTTCCACTCCACGTTCAGTGAGCATGTGTTCTAACCTCGTCCGCAGTTCAAGGTCTGGCTCGATCTCCGGTACTTCCCATCCTTCAACCAGCGCCCATATGTACTGACCTGATCCGCCAACGATGATGGGAAGCTTCCCTCGTTCAATGATTTCTTTTATAACCGATCGAGCTTGAGTCAGATAACCCCCGAGGCTGAACTCGTCGTCTGGTGCGAGGAAATCGATTAAGTGATGAGGCACGCCATGTATTTCATCGGGAGTCGGCTTAGCCGTCGCTACATCCATTCCCTCGTAGAACAGCTGTGAGTCGCCGTTCACGATCTCGCCATTTAGGGCTTGCGCAAGTTCAACGCTGACAGAGGTTTTGCCGGTAGCAGTGGCTCCAACAATGACGACGATCCTAGGTTTGGACGTATTGCTCATATGAAAAACCCGATCAAGAGCAGTAGGCTAACTTGCGCCTGCGGCGGCAATCAGTTTCGAAAACTCTTCGGCCTTCAAGCTTGCGCCGCCTACTAGCGCGCCGTCGATGTCTGGCTGTGCCAGCAACTCAACAACGTTGCCAGAGTTGACGCTGCCGCCATAGAGAACTCGAACTGAATCGGCGGCGTTTGGGGCGAGACTGCGAATTACCTGGCGGCACACCGTTGTCATTTCTTGAGCTTGATCTGACGTCGCGGCTTCGCCTGTTCCAATAGCCCAGACCGGTTCGTATGCGACGATTAACGAGTCCCAATCAGTGACACCCGAGAGACTCGCTTCGAGTTGAGCTGCGACGAAACTTTCTGCATTGCCCAATTTTCGTACTGAAAGGTCTTCTCCAATACACAGGACCGGAGTGATCCCGGCGTTTGCGGCAGCAACCGCTTTCTCGGCAACTTGAACCGACGTTTCGCCATACAAAACCCGGCGTTCCGAGTGGCCGACGATCGCATGACTCACCAAGCTCTGCAGCATCGATGTTGACACTTCGCCTGTAAATGCGCCGTCTGTGTTGGCGCTGACATTCTGGGCTCCAACTTGAATTGAACTCCCAGCCAACGCCTGCGCGACGCTTGCGATAGAAACGAACGGTGGGCAGACGATCTTGTCGACACCGCCTACTGCCCCGCTCAACTCGGCAATTCCCTTTGCGAGTTTGAGCCCAGATTCGACATCTGTGTTCATTTTCCAGTTGCCAGCGATAACCGGCGTTCTTGTTGCCATTTTTTGATCCTGCGTGAATTTGAATGAATGCGATTTATATGTCGTCCAGCGCGGCGACGCCGGGAAGTACTTTGCCCTCGAGGAATTCGAGAGATGCCCCACCGCCGGTTGAGACATGGCTTATTTGTTCGACCAGACCAAGTGCGCCAACGATCTCAGCTGTAGATCCACCGCCAATAACGGACGTAGCTTTTTTGTTCACCGCTACAGCATTCGCAACTGTTGCTGAGCCGTTGGCAAATTCCGGCCATTCGAAGACGCCCATCGGGCCGTTCCAGATAATTGTGGATACCAGTGAGATGATGCGTGCGTATTCTTTGGACGCCCGTGGTCCGATATCGAGAATGAGTTCAGCGGCAGGTATGTCCGACGAGTCGTGTATCGAAGATGGAGAATCTTCGTGGAACTGTGGCGCGGTAACTACATCGGCTGGCAGTACGACGTTTGCCCCACCCGAGTCGAGAAGCATTCTCGCAGCTGCCACATCGTCCTCTGATACCGGCGCTGCACCGCCAGATTGACCTTGGGCTTCGAAGAAGGCCGCTACCATACCGCCTCCTACGAGGATGGTGTCTACTTTGTCGGCAAGATTTCGCAATACCTGAATCTTGTCAGCGACCTTCGCACCACCGACGATGGCAACGGCTGGTCCGGTTGAGCTGTCGAGCGAGTTACTCAGCATCTCGAGCTCTCGTTCCATCAGCAATCCTGCGTACGCAGGCAAATGCTGGGCAATTCCAGCTGTTGATGCGTGGGCTCGATGTGCGGCTCCGAAAGCATCGTTTACATAGATGTCGGCGAGGGATGCAAGGTACTTTGAAAAATCAGCATCGTTGGCTTCTTCGCCCGGTTCAAATCGTAAGTTTTCCAGAATTGCAAACTCGCCGGATTCCAGTTGTGAAATTGCCTGATTCGGCCCGTTGCCGTTCGGGCCTTCGGCATTGTGAACCGCGACCTCCAACAGTTCTGAGAGCCGAGTCAACACTGGACCGAGTCGCATTTCTTCGACCACGCGGCCTTTCGGTCTCCCGAAGTGCGAGCAGATAACGGTTTTGGCTCCACCATCTTTCAATAATTTCAGCGTTGGTAGCGCAGCCTTGATTCGAGAATCATCGCTGATTGCCCCGTCTCTCATTGGAACGTTAAAATCGACCCTGACCAGAACCGTCTTCCCGTCAACATCCACATCTCTAATCGATCGCTTGTTCATTCGAATCGTACTTCTCTAGCTGGAGCTAACGATCAGTTTTGCTGATTCGGTAAGTGATGATTTGTGTTCAGATGAGAAACCTGTCGAGTTGAGCGCAGTTATCGCTTCATCAACCAGACTTGCAATTCGGCTTTCCGCAAACGCTCTGCTTTCAGTTTCAGCGAGAATTTCGGTTACCTCGTCTAAATCTGCAGGATCGAGAACTCGTTTCATGAATATCTCACCGAGCCGTCTCCGCGTTGTCGGAGTTCCGTTTTCGATCGCGTGTGCCGTTGCGAGAGACTTTTTCTTCGACTGAAGCCTGCCCCGTTGAACCTCAGTTCGGTCTGTACCAGGATCCGGCCAGAGCGCCTTGAGGTCGATATTCAGATTCTGTGCCGTGCCAATCGCTTGGCCGAATTCGTACAGAGCCACGAGCACGGAAGCGTCTGCAGCCGCAGCAAGACCACCGAGCTTGGCTGCGATACCCATCAATGCACCGTGTTTTCGGGCGACATCAACGATTTCATCAACACCGACGCTTGCGCGTTCCTGGTACGAAATATCGAGATATTCACCTTCGCAGACCTCAAGAGTGGCAGTGTCTAGCGATTCAAGCGCCATCGAGATGTTTCGAGGGTCGGACGCCGGGCCGCTGGCATTTCTCTGCTCGAAAATCGATATCCGAGCCATCGCATGAATTCCGTCACCAGCATTGATCGCCTGAGCGGGACCCCACGACCACCAAACAGTAGGTCGATTGTTGCGTTCGGTATTAGCGTTTTGAACGTCCTCGTGCACAAGCATGAAGTTGTTCAGCAGTTCAATCGCCACCGCATATGGCATCGCTGCCGCACTATCGGATCCAGCGGCCTGAGCGGATGCGAGCACGATCTGGCCGTGCGTTCTGTCTTGAGATACTGCGGGTTCGGGCTCGCCATTATGATCGACCCAGCCGAGGTGGTATGCCATTATCTTGTACAGTGGCAATTCTCGCGAGTCGACGAACTTTTTCAACGACGATTCAAACTGATCTGAATCAGCAGCGGTAAGTCCGGGGAGTATTCCCGTGAATGACAATCAAGTTCTCCGAATTTTCGAGTGACAGGTGGGCTGACGCACAGTGATAAATGTTGAACTGAGTAAGGGTAACCGAGAGTTTTCAATCGACGACGATGTTGCCAACGATGTTACGCAAAGAATCTACGCTGATCGCGCCCAATCGAAGTACCGCTACTTTGCCATCGTCGTAGGCAATGACCGTGCTCGGATCGGAATAGTTACCGCAGGGAGCGTCGATACAGGCTGCAATACGATCTCCAAATACCTGTTCGACGGTGGTCGACTCCTTGATCGGAGGGTGCCCGGTCAAGTTGCAGCTTGTTCCCGTCAGCGGTGTAGCCGCGGTTCGTATTAGGTCAGTTGCTACATCGTGATCGGGAATTCGCAGGCCAACGGTTCCCGTTCCAGCGGTCACGATCTCTGGCACAGTCTCCGTAGCCGGAACAACGATGGTCAAGGCTCCGGGCCAAAAATGCTCAGCCAAATCTCTCAGCACATCGGGAAATTCACTCGTTAGTCTCGCCGCCATCTCTATTTCGCTTATCAGCAACGGAACAGGTGTACCCGGATTTCGCCCTTTTGTTAGATAAACGGCCTCGACAGCACTCGGATTCAGACCATCAGCACCAAGTGCAAAAAATGTATCGGTTGGAAACGCCACCAGCACTCCACTAGCGAGCGAGTTTGCGGCGTGCTCCAGCCCCGACTTATCTGATGTTAAAAGCATCTGACAATCTTAGCCTTCTCGTGTTGGCTCGAACCCTAAATTTCGGCAAGAAAAATTAAGAATTAAACGGTGACTCTGAGGGCGGGGAGGGGTAGATTTACTAATCGGGCTTAACGGACGCGATCACACACCTCGATAATGCGAGGCAGTGGTTGCCCCAAATGGCATTTCGCTAGCCTGAATTGTCAGTACGAATGGGGGAACCAAGCCATGATTGAAAACCCAAC
>JAPYUK010000050.1:0-3327 GCA_029936155.1 Dehalococcoidia bacterium
CACGACCTACTGATTACAAATCAGTTGCGCTAGCCACTGCGCCACAAGGGCTCCGCCGGTTGAAAACAACCGCTATTAACAGTACAAACGACTACCCGAATTGGTCAATACACATAAATAACGGGTTAGGCGTTAGCTCCGGGCGTGGCTTTTGGATCCGGGCATCGTCCAACGACTTGGTCGAGCGTCGCATTTCACATACCCTCGGTCCCTTCCATCGAAGGGAAGGGAAGGCATGACGGCCCAAACCAGCACATTCCGACGCCCATTGTCATCCTAAATTCATTTTCAGGATCTACTTCTTATTCACCTCTTCTCCCACCCAGTGTCACGCGACCAAGTGCAAATACACGCCCGGAACTGACGCAGAAAGCTAGGTTGAGAGCGGGAGCTAGAGGGAGGGTAGATTGCGGCGGGCGACCAAGTCACGACAGTGACGCCCGGAGCGAATCAAGCTCCCCAGGGCGACCCGCGCATCGTAGCCTCGTTGACCACAATCCGCATCACCTCGGCCAGTGGTAACCCCGTCTCACGCGCTATCTTCCGGCACTCCTCGTACTCCGGGACCGCCTGTGCAATCGTGTCGTCAATCCGCTTCAGTTTTACCGGTACCTTGCCCAGCGAAGTATCGACATTCACAACCTGACGCTCAGCCTCATACCGACGCACAGGACGACGCCGTACGCCTAACGTAGAAGTCTCTTTAAGGATCAACTCAGCCGCAGCATCAACAAGATCCCGACCCACCAAAACCGAAAGCATCGTCGCAGGGCGATTCTTCTTCATCTGAATCGGCGTGAACCAAACATCCAGGCAACCCAACTCCATCAGTTGCTCGTGAACATAGCCCAGTATTTCTCCAGTCGAATCATCGATATTCGTCTCGAGCTCCATCACCTCAGGACGTCGCCTGCCAGGTCCGCCACGACCCCAACGAGACCGACCCTCACCTATCCACAGCCCAACAACGTTCGCGTGACCCTCAGGATTACGCTGGCCTGCACCGTACCCGATTAGTTCGGCTCCAAATTCAACCGGATCAAACGTAGCCAACGTCGCAACAATCGCCGCACCCGTCGGAGTCACGGCCTCGCCAACCGGCTGCTTCCCGCCCGCACGCACGGGCGCATCCGCTCCTTTGTAGATCGCAGCGGTAGCGATGGAAGTAGCTCCCATCGATCCATGACTGCTTGAAGATGACCCGGTACCGGTCGGGAACGCCGAAGCATGGATCTTGTCCACACCAAGCAACCGCATCCCGATAACCGTCGAAGAAATATCTACTAAAGTGTCGACCGTCCCAAGCTCATGTAAATGCGTCGATCCCGCATCCCCGCCATGAGCAGCCGCCTCGGCTTCGGCCAACGTATCGAATACCCGCTTGATCGACCGCTTATCCGAATCCTCCAACGAAGAATCGACGATCGACGAATAGAAATCGTCCCACGTCCGCTTCCGGTCGCCATCGTCGTCAAGCACCACATCCACAAGCGTCGCCTTAAGACCCCCACGGTTTACGAGCGAGTTTTCAAGGCGATACCCACGGTCTGGAAACTTGTCCAACTCAGCCTGAAGCTCGTCCAGATCGAGCCCAACCGCCACCATAGCGCCCAGCAGCATATCGCCACTAACGCCACCAATCATGTCGATAAAAGCAGTCGTGTCAGACAGGGGATTTTCCTTGTACTCTGTTCCCCTTCCTTCGGGAAGGGGCTAGGGGATGGGTAGATTGCAGCAGCGACCAAGCACGGAAGTGCACACGGAGTCAAACGCAAATGCCTAAAGCTAGCGCGAGCAAGAGCGAAAAGCCTACATCCTGAGAACCAACAAATCGACTATCATCCTGAATTCATTTTCAGGATCTTCCTACGCCAAATTCTCTTCTCCCACCGGGAGAAGGTTAGGTTGAGGGAGAAACAGCACACATGCCAACAACTCCCCGACTTAGCCAGCCCAAACCGATCCTAAAAGAAAAAGTCGCTTGCGACCCTAGTGCTCAATAAAGGTCACACGCGACCCCAACGACGCATTGAGCCCACCCGACTTGAACCCTTTCGGCTCAAGCTCCATCGACTCATACCCAGCGCCCAAAACAATAGCCGAAGCCTCAGCCCGAACCATTTCAAATCTATCGAAATCGTCAAACGGAATCTCAACCCGCCCGACATCGTCGTAATGGCGCACGCGAACCACGCCAAACCCGAGCTCGCGCAAGCCCTTCTCGGCCTTCCCAATCATCCCGAGCGCTTCAACTGAAACCATCGTTCCGTAAGGGATTCGAGAAGAAAGACACGGCTGCGCAGGCTTGTCCCACGTCGGCAAATCCATCCGCTTCGAAAGATCCCGAATATCCTGCTTGGTCATCCCTGCCTCAACTAGAGGAGAAATCACTTCGAAATTCTTTGCCGCCTCCATACCCGGGCGATAGTCGCCCAGATCGTCGGTATTGGCGCCATTGGCGACTTTCGTAATCCCCTCGTCGCCGGCTACCTTATCGAGATGGGTGTACAGCTCGGTCTTACAGAAGAAACATCGACGACCGTCGTTCGCCAGGTACCTCGGATCGTTCATCTCATCAGTGTTGACAATCAGGTGCCGCCACCCGCGTTTCGTAGCCAACTCCGAGGCCGCCTCGAGCTCTTCCGGCGCAACACTCGGCGAGCGTGAAGTCACCGCAAGAGATTTTGAACCCAAAACCTCGTCAGCAACCCCCGCAAGAAAAGTCGAATCAACCCCGCCCGAATACGCCACGATCAACGAGCTATAGCCCTTAATCAAAGATCGGAGCTTTACATCCTTCTCAGCCAGGGACACATCTATGTCAGGTCTCTTAAGTTCGACCATATCGCCTTACTTGATCCTCACCATCCTGATCCACGTCAAAGGGGCCACATCCTGAGTCACGTCGAAGGGTCACTTTCAGGATCTAAATTCCAGACGCTATCATCAGCTCCCCGACTCCACCCGCACCACTGTCATCCCAATCTCGAATCAGGATATCCACAGTACGAAGTACCTGCTCACCTATTGCTGACTAGTGAAGTAGGTGATGCACTTTACACGCCAACTGCACTACCACCCTAACTCAACACGCAACTTCTCGACAGTCTTGACTATCGATTCAGTCCATGGCTGGCTCCGTGGGTGGGCAAATATCTCCTCGGAAGTTAACCACTCAACGCTGGCAACTTCTTCCCGATCAGCGGGATGCGCCTCACCATTTTCATACCTGCACAGGAATGCCGCATCCACGACCGAAGTACCAGTATCTAATGCAAATCGGATACTCCGGATATAGGTCATTTCGCCGAACGTAACGCCAGTCTC
>JAPYUK010000050.1:3427-9667 GCA_029936155.1 Dehalococcoidia bacterium
AACGCCAGTCTCGTCACCTCCGAATTCAACTTTGCCGCCTAGCGGTGACAATGTTCCCGGCGCCTACGCCACGAGGTCGCTGTGCATGATCATCAGGTAGCGGCCATCACGAACAACCAGGCCCTGAGTATTGACGATGTGCAACGGATTTGGCACAGGTGACTCCAATCATGGAATAGCAGGCTACCGAGACGAGCGGGCTTTCGGCACGCTTTTCTCCCCAACCGATGCATCTGAGTCAGCCAACGTGAATCTCACAGCCTCAGCAATATTCGTAGGCCGAACCACTTTCACCGATCTCACATTCCCAGCATCACCAGCCGCCTCCGGAATCATGCAGCTCGCAAAACCGAGCCGACCCGCCTCCGACACCCTTCGATCTGCTCGAGGTATCGAGCGCAGCTCACCAGAAAGCCCAATCTCACCCGCAACGGCAACCGTGTCGTTTACAGGACGATCCATCATCGACGACACAATCGCAAGTGCAATCGCCAGATCAGCTGCCGGTTCCTTGATATCTAGGCCGCCCGTAACGCTGATCACCAAATCGTGATTCGAAACCGGCAGTCGCATGTGCTTCGCCAGCACCGCACAAATCAGGTGCACTCGAGACATCTCGACACCGTTCGCAACCCGTCGAGGCGACACCAACGACGAAGCCGTAGCCAGCGCCTGCACCTCAACCGCCAAAGACCGAGTGCCCTCAACAACCAGCGCAACCGCAGATCCCGAAACAGCCTTCGAACGCTGCTGAATAAACACATGGGAAGGGTCGGAAATTCCAGCCAACCCCTCTTCCCGCATCTCAAATACGCCGATCTCATCGGTAGGTCCGAATCGGTTCTTCACCCCGTGCAACATCCGAAGCATCCCACCCGACTCACCAGTCATCTGCAATACAGCGTCGACCTGATGCTCCAACACCCGAGGGCCCGCAATATTTCCGTCCTTGGTCACATGGCCGCTGAGAACTAAGGCCGTGTGAGATCCCCGTGCAACCGCCGACAAGAACGCTGCACAATCTCGAATTTGCGAAACCGTACCTGCCGGAGAATCAAGATCAGGATGGGTAGCCGTCTGAATCGAATCGACTATCACAACGGCAGGATTCAGCGCGGCAATGTGATCAGCAATATCCAGCGCATCGCCAGTGCCCGCCATGAACACCCGGTCGCCCTTCACACCTAAACGCGAAGCCCGAATCCGAATCTGCTCCAAAGCCTCTTCGCCAGTGGCATAAAGAACCTTCCGACCCGTCTCCGCAATCGCACCAGCAGCCTGCAAAAGAAGTGTCGATTTTCCAATCCCCGGATCGCCAGCCAACAACGTGGTCGACCCCGCAACAAATCCACCACCCAGAACCCGATCCAACTCTTCGAGGCCCGTAGCCATATGAGCCGTCGCATCAATCGGAATCTCTGTCAGTTCGATAGGAGCCATCAACTCTGCGTGCCCCGTGGAGCTCGCGCGTCTCTCAAGTGCGGATGCACGCCCGGAGCCTAACGCCCTACCCGGAGCTAACGCACCAGCGCGCCCGGTCCGAACCATCTTCTCCTCAACCGTATTCCACTCACCACACTGCGAGCACTTCCCAACCCACTTAGGCGTAATCCGTCCACAGCCACTACATTTAAATTGCGTCTTCGTAGAATTCTTTGCCATATCTCTGTGTTGTTCCTCCCTCCTTCGGGGCGGATCAATGGGCGGTAGACTGCGACGCAGCGACCAAGTCCGACTCGGACGCCCGGAGTCTAACGCTAAACGCAGTATGCCGTTTCACATAGTTACCAGCAACAGCAGCTGGCACTTCATCCAACAACCTGTAACTACCCACTGTCATCCTGAATTCATTTTCAGGATCTGTTTATCTCCTGCAACGATCCTCCCAACACATCCAGCTGTCAACGCGACCCCGCATCAGATCCCTCGATTCCAATGACTGCACTCGGGAAACGATGAGAACACCCCCAGAATCGCCGCCAATCGCCCAAAACAAAAAGGGGAGAGCTTTGGCTCTCCCCTTTCATCAATCTATGTCGTAACCCGAAGCACTACCGCCTCGAATCAACCCACGCTCACCGATCTTTAGGTAAACGTGGCGTCAGCCACTTAAGCAGAACCGACCGGCTCTTTATCGTCGGCGTCGCTCGAAGCCGTACTGGCCTTCGCCTTGCGCGCCTTCCGCTTCTTTTTCTTCTTAACCTGCGCGATAATCGCACCAGCCTCCACATCGAGCTCAACCGTTTCACCCGGTCCAAACTCGGAGCGAAGTAACTTATCAGAAAGCTGATCCTCGATCTCATCCTGTATCAACCTGCGCAATGGTCTCGCGCCCATCTTCGGGTCGAAACCACGCTCCGCGAGATACTCACGAGCAGCGTTGGTAACCTGCATCACCAGTCCGTGCTCGAGAACACGACCCTCCACTTCCTTCATCATGATGTCCACGATTTCCAGAATGTGAGCCTGATCAAGCGGCCTGAAGACCACAGTTGAATCGATACGGTTCAGGAACTCAGGCTTGAACCCATTTCGAGGATCCTTCACCGCTTCAAGAACACGATCTTTCACAAGTTCGTAATCCAGAGTTTCTCCACCCTGCTTACCGAAGTTGAAACCAAGACCACCACTGCTCTGAATCAAGTTCGAACCGAGGTTCGACGTCATCACAATCACAGTGTTCTTGAAGTCGACCCTGCGGCCCTTAGAGTCGGTCAAGTGACCATCTTCAAATACCTGCAGCAAAATGTTGAACACATCCGGGTGAGCTTTCTCGATCTCATCGAGCAGAATCACTGAGTATGAACGACGGCGAACAGCCTCTGTTAGCTGACCACCCTCATCAAATCCAACATATCCAGGAGGCGCTCCGACCAGTCGTGCGACGCTGTGCTTCTCCATGAACTCGCTCATATCGAGACGAATCATGGCGTCCTCTTCGCCGAAGAGGTACTCGGCCAGCTTCTTCACGCTGTGCGTCTTACCAACACCTGTAGGTCCTAAGAACAGGAACGCGCCAATCGGGCGCTTCGGGTCCTTCAAACCAGCACGTGAACGGCGAACAGCCTTAGAAATAACGGTAAGAGCCTCGTCCTGACCAACGACGTTCAGACGCAGAGCATCCTCCATCTTGATAAGGCGCTCTTTCTCTTCAACATCAAGTCGAGTGACAGGAATGCGAGTCCACATAGCAACGACTTCGGCAATATCGTCGGCCGTTACCTTCGCCTCACCGGCTCCGGGGTTCTCTTTTTTCCACGCGGCATCGAGCTGCTCGATCTTCGTAACAAGCTGCAACTCACGGTCTCGCAACTCAGCAGCGGTTTCGTACTTTTGAGCCGAAATAACCTCGTCCTTCTCGCGACGAACAGCCTCAAGCTCCTTCTGAGCCTCTCGCAGCTCCTTCGGAACCGTTGAGTGCTTAATACGAACTCGTGACGAAGCCTCGTCGATCAGGTCGATCGCCTTGTCGGGTAACTGCCTGTCAGCGATGTAGCGATCCGCCAGCGTCGCAGCAATCTCCAACGCCTCGTCGGTAATCTCAAGATCGTGGTGCTGCTCGTACATGTGCTTCACGCCACGCAGAATCTCGACCGTCGTAATCGCGTCAGGAGCATCAACCACAATTGGCTGGAAACGACGTTCCAGAGCCGGGTCACGCTCAACGTACTTACGGTAATCATCCTGCGTAGTCGCACCGACAACCTGCAGCTCGCCTCGAGCCAGCGACGGCTTCAAGATGTTCGCAGCGTCGACAGCACCTTCAGCCGCTCCGGCACCAACCATCGTGTGCATCTCATCGATAAATAACACGCAGTTTCCAGCCGTCTTCAGCTCGGCAATAACCTTCTTAAGGCGCTCTTCAAATTCTCCGCGGTATTTAGTACCAGCAACCAGTGCGCCCATATCGAGAGTAACAACGCGCTTGCCACGCAGCGTCTCAGGCACATCGCCGTCGACAACCATGTGTGCAAGCTTTTCGACGATAGCGGTCTTGCCAACACCCGGCTCGCCGATAAGAACAGGATTGTTCTTCGTACGGCGACTCAGAATCTGGATAACACGCTGAATTTCAGTGTCACGACCCACAACAGGATCGAGATCACCCTCAGCAGCCCGTTTGGTCAAGTCAACACCCAAATCATCGAGAGTAGGCGTGCGGCTCGATCGTGACGATGACTGCGAACCACTTCCGCTTCCAGAAGAGGAGCTTGAACTCTGATCTTGGATAATACGGCTCGTCTCTTCGCGAACCTTTTCAAGGCTCAGACCAAGACTCTCAAGCACACCAGCCGCAACACCCTCGCCCTCACGAAGGAGACCGATCAGCAGGTGCTCCGTCCCGATGTAGCTCTGGTTCAGCCGACGAGCCTCGTCGACTGCGAGCTCGATCACCTTTTTCGCACGGGGCGTCAGGCCAATCTCACCGGGGGTGGGACGTTCGCCGCGGCCGATAATAAATTCGACCGCGGTGCGAACTTTAGCAAGCTCGACGTTCAGATTCGAAAGGACCTGCGCGGCCACACCTTCGGTTTCTCTTACGAGACCCAGCAAAATATGCTCGGTACCAATGTAATTGTGGTTGAAGCGTTGTGCTTCTTCCTGCGCAAGGGAGAGAACCCTACGGGCTCTCTCCGAAAACTTTTCAAATCTACTCGGCATATAACTTCCCCCCTAGGCAACTACAAACTGCAGTTCCTAAGCGCTATTCCTTATCTTCGAAAATGTCTGCGAAATCTCCAATGTCTTCCGAATCTTCCGACTCAGCAGCAACCAGAACTTCTTCAGAGCTATCCAATGTCTGTTTCAAGCTCAAACCAAGACGACGACGTTCTGGTTCAATCCTGATGATCTTCAACTCGAGCTCGTCGCCTTCATTGACAACGTCTCTCGGGTGCTTGATCACCTGGTGAGCAAGTTCACTTATATGTATGAGTCCTTCAATACCGCGGTCGATGCGAGCAAACGCACCGAAGTTAGCAAGCTTAGTCACAGTTCCCGTTACCGTCTGACCAACCGAGAACTTAGTCTCGATCTCGTCCCACGGCTCAGGCTGTAGACGTCGCAAGCTCAACGCAATCTTCAGGTTTTCCCGGTCAACACGGAGAACGAATACATCGATCTCCTCACCAACAGTTACGATCTCGTCGGGGCTCTTCACAGGCTCCCACGAAAGCTCGGAAATGTGGATAAGACCATCAGCTCCACCAAGATCTACGAACGCACCGAAGTTCGAGATTCCGGCCACACGACCCTTGCGAATCTCACCTTCAGTAAGTTCCTGAACCAATCGCATCTTCTGAATCTGCTTCCACGCCTGAAGCGCAGCACGTTCCGAGAAGATAGCTCGGTTTCGGCGTCGATTGAGTTCGATAATCTTGAACTCGACCTCCATACCGATGAAGCCTTCCTTTGGCGGCTCGCCGCCAGGCACATAAAGCTCTCGGGCTGGGCCAACCAGCTGTGAAAGCGGCACGAAGCCCTGCACGCCCTCGGAATCGACAACAGCACCACCACGGTTTGAACCTGTGATGACACCCTTGCAGGTCTCGTTGTTGTCCATGGCCTTCTCAAGCACACGCCATCCCTGCTCGCCACGAGCACGGTCGACAGACAGAATCGACGAACCTTCAGAACCCTCGGGGTTCACAACGTAGGCAATAATCTCATCGCCAATGCTAAGTTCTTCAACGCCTTCACCGGTAAGAGATCGCATCTCTTTGGTGGGCACAAAACCCTCTGACTTATAGCCGATGTCGAGCAGCATGCCTTCAGCCTTGCGGCTCATGACCTTGCCGTCGATGATCTCGCCACGTCGAAGAATCTTCGATGGCAGGTACTCCTCTAGGAGATCCTCCATCGTAAGTTCGCTCTCGGGCTTTTCAGCCACTGCAACTGCGGTCTCGCCCTCTGCCTCGGCAGGAGTGGTTTCCGTTTCAGCTGCTGCTTCCGGTGCTGCCTCAACAACTTCTGCAGTTGCTTCGGCCGCCACTTCAGGAGCGGTCTCTTCGGTTGCGGGGGTTTCTGAAACTTCCGCTTCGGCTGCTGCTGGAGCTGCTTCTGCCACAGGGGTCGCTTCGGTTGCCTCGGGGGCCGCTGCTTCTACAACTTCGGGAGTTGCTGCTGCAGTCGCCGTGGCTTCGCCCTCACTCTTGGGCGCGTCGTTATTCTGTTCCATAGGCTGATCCACTTTTGTGGTCTCTGCCTGACTATCTGGGGTGTCTGCTGTCGCCAATACGA
>JAPYUK010000051.1 GCA_029936155.1 Dehalococcoidia bacterium
TGACGGTTTTAGGAGTTATCGAGGCGATCACTGGTGATACGTGGGTGATCGACGGGCGGGTATTCACGGTCACGGATGCGACACGGTTCCAGGGCGGGGATCCCGATGTGGGTACTGTTGCAGTGGCGATTCTAGTTAGCAGGCCCAGCGGCTTGTTCACGGCGAGAACCGTTAGTGTGACGAGCCGTCCGACTCGACGCTAATTCGATTCGAATCGGTTTCTTTCACGATAGCTGCGCCTTGTGATCGCTCGGGCTTTTGCAGCGACTCGGTGTGCAGGTTCAAGCCCAAGAGCCAGAGGAATGGAGATCACCAATACGATTGTGAGAATGGTGAAGCCCAGACGATAGCTTTCTTTCAAGTCGTAGATGAGGCCGACCATCGCTGGCCCGGCAGCGCCAAAAATAGCGTTCACCGAACTCATTAGCCCGACGATCGATCCATAGCTTGCCCTTCCAAAATAGTCGCCCAAGATTGAAAGCCTAAGCGGGATTGACGATCCGAATCCGAACCCAAAGAACACCACGAATAGCGGCAACGGCCAAAGACCTAGATTGACGCCAAGAACAGTAGAGTTGATGCTGGCAAGGCCGGCTACACCAATAGATTGCATGATCATGGCGACTGTCAGCATTCTTCGTTTGTCAAAGCGGTCGCCGAGCACAGCGATGCCTGCTCTGCCGCCAAGATCGCCGATGGCAACTGCTCCGGCTGCCGACGCAGCAAGCGCGGTGGTGATGCCGTACTCTAACAACGCTGAGAAATGGAAGAGGTTGGTGGAGCTGACTAGTTGGCCAAGGCTTGTCACGATCGCCAGTTGCCAGAAGAATCGTAGTTTGATGGCCTGACGCATCGTAATGGTCTGCTCTCTGACGAACGCCATGCGTTTGACTCTTCGAGCTGAAGAGCCGACATCATCAGGCTCTTCCTCCACCACACCGTCTGGAAGCATGCCGTGATCTTCGGGACGCTTTCTCATTACAAGCGTCGCCGGAAATCCGACTATCCAGAATCCGACACCGGTGGCGAATAGCATTTCACGCCAACCGAAGTGATCGATCGACGCGACGAGTATCGGCAGAGTTATGCCACCAATTGCTGAAAACGACATCAACGTTGCGAGCGCTCTGGCTCGTTTTTGAATGAACCAGTTGGCAACCGAAACCACGAACACGATAAAGGTTCCGAACGACATTCCGAGTGTTAGTAACGTAATGGCAAGATAGAAATGCCAAAGAGTCTGCATATAGCTCATGAATATGAATCCTGAGCCGGTGACCAAGACGCCGAAGGCCATCACCTTGCGTGGTCCGTACTTGTCGAGAAGTGCGCCTACAAATGGGGAAATCATCCCGCTTTCGCTACGTTGGAGCGATATTGCGGCTGCAGTGGCACCACGACTCCAGCCGAAGGTTTCGAGGATGGGGGGGACGAACGCCTGAAACCCTCGCCAGAACACGGCCGAGGTGTACCACTGGACGATTCCGCCTGCTCCAACGATCCACCAGCCGTAGAACGGTTGCTTGATTGATTTCATCGGGTCGGTTCAGGGGCAGAAATAGATAGGGGCATGAGCTGTGGATCGTGATCCTACGAGCTTAGCTGGAGTTGAGTTTTTTCATCGAAAAGAGATGCGCTAAAGAATGATAGTCCGGTTCGGGGGTACTTACTTTTTACTATGTGGGGGCTGGTGTGAATTCAGGCTAATAATCCGAATCTTGTGTTCAGGAACTCGCTAGATTGGAACCATCACGTATAGGCTTACGTTTGCTAGAACAGAAGCTGAGAGCAAATAGCACTGTTTCAGATCTGGCGATTCTAGAAATAAGAAAAGAAGTTACTTAGCAATTGCGTGGTTCAATAAAATTATTCTCCGTACTCGGAATTCCGGTCGACATAAATGCGACCTGGTTGATCGCGGTCGCAATTATTACTTGGTCGCTTTCGACGGCCGCCTACCCATCGTTCTTCAGCCTTTGGTCTACTCAGCAATACTGGCTCGCCGGGACAGCAACGACGTTGTTGTTGTTCGTTTCGGTGCTCGCGCATGAACTGGGCCACTCGTTGGTCGCACTTTCGCAGGGGTTGAAGGTCAGAGGGATCACACTGCTGCTTTTCGGTGGAGTATCGAAGATTCAGGGTGAAGCCTCGCGACCTCGCAACGAATTCCTGATCGCCTTCGCAGGGCCACTTGTATCGTTGGTTATCGGAATCGCTTTGCTGTTCTGGTGGTTTGCATTTCACCCGGGGTTTGAGGATCAGGTCACACCGGTACACGGGATAATCTTCTTTACAGGTTGGATGAACATCCTAGTGGCAGGGTTCAACATGCTGCCTGGCTACCCGATGGATGGTGGCCGCGTACTTCGCTCCGCCGTGTGGAGCTTCACTGGCGACACGGTACGGGCTTCGAGAGTGGCGTTCCTGGTCGGAAGGGTCGTCTTCTATCTGCTGATCGGATGGGGTGTGTGGCGGATACTCAATGGCGACATTATGGGCGGAATCTGGATCGTTATGATCGGCTGGTTCCTGATGTCGTCTGCCCGAGGAGAAATACAAGGTGAAAAGGCAAAACGAGAAGCCTCAGCAGTGGAATTACATAGCAATTTGGAATTCAACGTGGGTCGATCCACCAGAGCACTACCTCCGATGATCGAGGGTGCGTGGTCGGTCGAACAGGTCATGGCTCGAGGTCTTCCTGCTAACCCAATGGCGTCGATGCCGGTAGCGAAGCAGGGTGAACTGATCGGGTTCGTTGTGCGACAGGATCTATCTGAGATATCTATTGAACGACGTGGTCAGGTGACGGTAGCAGATCTGATGGACGCCAAAAGCCTGCAGGTGGCATCGGTAAACGATTCGGCGCGAGAGGCACTGAGTTTGATGGATCGTCACCGGTTGCACCAGCTGGTTGTGATGGACAACGACTACGTGATCGGGATGGTTACCCGTCCGGACATCGTGGCGGCGTTGTTGGAGTTCCACTCGGAGCGCGAGCATCCGGAATCAGCGGGCGACGGAACGCCGATCTAGTAGTGTGCTAGATGTTTGAGACTATCTCTGGCAGCCAGATGGCGAACGTTGTGCCACCGCCCACTCCGTCTTCGACCCACACTTTTCCGTGCTGCGGTTCTGCAATCTGTTTGACTATCGTAAGTCCCATGCCGTTGCCGGGAGCACCAGGATTGTCGACCCAGATATCGAGTGAAATGATCAGGAAGTCGGTTACAAGCATCGTCAGCCGGTCGGCGTTTTGCTGAACAACGCCGATTCGCGCGAACTGATCAGAGAAGGCAAGGGTCGCGCTGCAGTGACTTGTTCAGTGATGTCTGAAAGGACAACTGTGATCGACTGTGTAAAGCCGTCTGGCGTGATATTCGGCTCCATCCAGGCGTCGAGAACGGTGCCGAATATCTCAATTTCGATTCGGTCGGAGTGCCCGTCGAGTGCTCGTCTGAGTGCCGTTTGGATCTGGGGGAAACTCGTTGACGCCGGTTGTATTCTGGGTGTCCGGCGATGAATTGGTTATGCGTTGTTGGCTGTTGCTCACAACAATAAATACGGAATCTCTCTAGTTGGAATCGGATGATGCGCAGCGCTAGTGGCGCGCTCGACTAGATCACCGTACACAGAACCGGTATTTCATCGACCAGATGTTTTATACGAGCTGCCCGATTGTGGAGGCCCGCCTCTTAGCCGGCGTGACTCGAATCACAACCCCAGAATCGCTCGTCTGTGAGTTCCGGTTCCAACTAGTATGTCGCCGAACCGGGTATCAACTTTGAACCTGAGTTTCTTGCCGTCGATGGCGATCAGCGTGGCGGTAGTTTCGACGGTTTCACCCGCAGGTGCAGGGGCGATGTGTTTGACGTCGACGTGAAACCCGACTGAAGCCTCGACGTGATCTCGAACAGCCTCAACGCAGGCAATCTCCATCTCCATGATCATGGCCGGACTCGACAGAACGGAGTGTTCGGCTTTGCCGGTCGGACTGTAAAGGTGGCTGCCTTCGACAACCAGCAATCGAGATGCGGTGAGACCAACTGGGAGATCGTCTACTGTTGGCGGCATGTTCTAGAGAGCGATGATTCCGTAACCAGCATCGACGGGGATGATGGCTCCGGTGATGCCAGTCGACATGTCGCTAAGTAGGAACAGTGCGGTGTCGGCGACTTCTTTGTGATTGATGTTTCGACCCAGAGGCGATCGCTCACGGTGGGCTCGTGTCATGTCTCGGAACCCGGGAATGCTACGAGCGGCCAGTGTGGGAAGTGGTCCAGCAGATATGGCGTTTACCCGAATATTTCGTTCACCGAACTCAACGGCGAGTTGCCGGGCCTCGTTTTCGAGTGCGGCTTTTGCCGTGCCCATGATGTTGTATCCGGGGTAGACACGTTGTGAGGCATCGAAGGTAAGAGTGATGGCCGAACCGCCCGACTCTCCAAATAGCGGAGCTGCTTTCCCTACGACAGGCATGAGCGTGTACGCACTGGTTTCAAGTGCAGTACGGAAACCCTGAAGATTGGTGGCTGAGAAGTCTCCGCCCAGATCGTCGCGCTCTGCGTAGGCGATGCAGTGGACTACGAAATCGATCTCATCCCACTCGCTCTTGATGTGGGCGTACACCGACTGAACCTGGGCGTCGTCTGTGGCGTCGCATTCTAGAAGAATCGGGTTGTCAAGCCCGGCGGTGGCTTTTTCTACCGGTGCCTTTAGGCGTTCGTTGAGGTAGGTGAATGCTAGCTCGGCTCCGGCTTCGGCGAGTCGTTCAGAGATGGCCCATGCGATGCTGCGTTGATTTGCAACACCCCATATGACACCGCGTTTTCCGGAGAGATCGATCGATACAGCCATTGCCGTTTTTGCGCCTTCCGCTTGTGCTTGTGATTTTTTGAGATCAGTTCGAGTGCACCAAATGTAACAGGCGAGGGGTAGGGCTGGTGCTGATAACGAATGCTGGCAGTTGAGGTTGGTCTGTGCTGCGAGCGCGGTTGGCGTATATGAACAGCGGATTCGCGTTGAGAGATCCTGAATCAAGTTCAGAATGATGGACCCGGCGAGCGTGCGACCCCGCCCCAGATTCCTCGACTTCGGATGCCTTCGCTCGGGACGCGGAGGTACGCTCTCCCATTGGGTGAGGGGCCAGATAATGCGTGGTACACCTACCAGTTGGTGTGTGAGCCGTCGCTGCGCTGGGGGTGCGGAGCTTCCCAGAACTTGAACGGTTCTGACAGCTTGCTTTCGTCGACCTCTACACCGAGTCCAGGTCGATCATTTACGACGTAGCCGCTTCCATTGAATGCGACCTGTTCGGTGAACACACTCCGGTCCGGATCCAAGGCTCGTTCCATATTCACCTCAAGCCATGCGAAGTTCGGCACCGAAGCACCAAGATGCACCGATGCGGCGGTGCAGATCGGCCCCAGCGGGTTGTGTGGCATGAGGTCGATGTAGTGAGCTTCGGCCCATCCTGCAACCTTCATCGACTCGGTGAATCCGCCAACATTACAGATGTCGACACGGACATAGTTGGTGATTCCTCGTTCGATATACGGTAGGAACTGCCACTTCGAAGCGAATTCTTCGCCTATGGCGAATGGAACGTCAGTGAGTTTACGAAGAGCTTCGTACGCTTCGGGTGACTCATCACGTATCGGCTCTTCGAGGAAGTCTAGGGTGTGAGTCGGCATCATCTGGCAGAACGAAGCGGTCTCTGAAGGCGACAAACGGTGGTGGTAGTCGACGCCCATAATTGCCTGGTTGCCAAGCTGCTCACGAGCCTTGATCAGCCATTCAGCGGAGTTTGCAATTGATTCACGTGGCTCGAAGAGACCGCCGGACTGGATGTCCATGTTGTCGTAAGAAAGTCTGAAGGCGTTGATGCCTTGCCCCATGAAATCCTTCGCCTGGTCGATCATTTGCTGACCGTAGGGTCCGGCGGTTGTTGCGAACACGGGAACGGTGTGTCGATGTTTTCCGCCTAGTAGTTCGTAGACCGGAACACCGAGTTTTTTACCAACGAGATCATGAAGGGCAATATCGATAGCCGAAATGGCTGCGGTTAGAGTTCGCCCGCCCTCGAAATATTGGCTGCGGTACATCTCCTGCCAGAGTCCGCCGCGACTCATGGGGTCTTTACCGATCAGAAACTCACGGTAGTGCTCCATGATTCCTTTTACGCCGAGCTCACGTCCGGAGAAGCCGGATTCACCCCAGCCGTATATTCCCTCGTCAGTCTCGATTTTCACGAGCATCTGATTGCGACGACCTACCCACACTGCGTACGGTTTTACATCTGTGATTTTCAAGAAACTTGGCTTTCGTTAGTTATTGTGGTCGCCTACCAGTTGGTGTGCGATCCGTCGTTTCGTTTCAAATGTGGCATTTCGGAGTATCGGAATGGCTCTGTGAGAGCTTCTTCATCGACCTCGACGCCGAGTCCAGGCTTATCGAGGACAGTTACACGCCCGGGAATAATCTCAGGTTGAACCGGGAATACCTCTTTCGAGTAGAAGCCTGTTTGTTCGCCCGCCGACTCCCGAATTTCGAGCCATGAAAAGTTCGCCGCCGCCATGGCCATGTGTGCGGTTGCGGCAACACAGATCGGCCCGAGCGGGTTGTGTGGCATTAGGTCAATGTAGTGCGCTTCCGACCATCCAACGACCTTCATCGCTTCGGTGATGCCGCCGACATTGCAAATATCGATTCTGATGTAGTTCGAGAGGCCGCGTTCGATGTACGGCAAGAACTGCCACTTCGAAGCGAACTCCTCGCCGATAGCGAACGGCACCGTCGTCATTTTCCTGAGGGCTTCATACGCCTCCGGTGATTCGTCACGGATCGGCTCTTCGAGGAAGTCGAGTGTGTGAGCAGGCATCATCTGGCAGAACGATGCTGCCTCAGCGACAGAAAGTCGGTGATGAAAGTCGTAGCCAATTACGGGTCGCATACCGAGTACTTCTCGTGCTTTGATCAGCCCTTCAGCCGAGTTGGCGATTGCTTCTCGTGGCTCGTAAAGTCCTTCTTTTTCTTCAGGCTCGTAGTCACGGTGAAGCCGAAAACAGTCGAATCCTTCGGCGATCATCCGCTGCGCAACGTCGATCATCTCCTCGGGAGTGTTTCCTCCGCCAGTGGCGAAAGTCGGAACCCAGTTTCTGTGCTTGCCACCGAGCAATTCGTAAACAGGAACACCCAGCTTCTTGCCAGCGATGTCGTACAAGGCGATATCGATTGCGGATATGGCGGCGGTTAGCGTGCGCCCACCCTCGAAATACTGACTGCGATACATCTCCTGCCACAGAGCGCCGCGTTGCATCGGATCTCGTCCGATTAAAAACTCTCGGTAATGCTCCACGATGCCTTTTACGCCGATTTCTCGACTGGAAAGTCCTGATTCGCCCCAACCATAGATGCCTTCGTCAGTTTCAATTTTGACAAGCATCTGGTTGCGGTGGCCTACCCAAACGGGGAACGGTTTTATGTCGGTTATTTTCATTTTGCGTTTTGGTCCCGGGCGTCCGAGTCGGACTTGGTCGCGCGTTGCAATATCATCACCATTGGTCCCTAGTCCCTTCCCGAAAGAAGGGGGTCTACTTGTTTCAATTTACGAGTTCGTTTTCGATCCATCTTTACGCCGCAGCGGTTGCGCAACCTGGAACCTGAACGGCTCAGAGAGCGATGCTTCGTCGACTTCAACACCGAGTCCTGGCCTATCGAGCACAGTTACTCGCCCGGGGACTATTTCAGGTTGAACCGGATAGATTTCCTTCGAGTAAAAATTCAGATCTTCGCCCGGGGATTCTCTAATTTCGAGCCAGGAGAAGTTCGCCGATGCCATCGCCATGTGCGATGTCGCGGCGACACAGATAGAGCCCAGCGGATTGTGTGGCATGAGATCGATGTAGTGCGCTTCGGCCCAGCCGACAACCTTCATCGCTTCGGTGATGCCGCCAACGTTGCAGACATCGATTCGGACGTAGTTTGTTAGCCCGCGTTCGATGTACGGGAGGAACTGCCATTTCGAAGCAAACTCCTCGCCGATAGCGAACGGAACTTGCGTCATTGTTCGGAGTGTTTCGTACGCCTCTGGCGTTTCGTCTCGTATTGGCTCTTCAAGGAAGTCGAGAGTGTGGGCTGGCATCATCTGACAGAACGATGCAGCCTCGGCCACTGAGAGCCTATGATGGAAATCGTAGCCGATGACGGGTCGCTGGCCGAGCACTTCACGTGCCTTGATCAGACCTTCGGCTGAAAGTGCGATCGCCTCTCGGGGTTCGTATTCGTTTTCATGCGCACCCTGATACTGGTGATGAAGTCTGAAACAATCCCAACCGGCAGCGATGATCTGCTGTGCTATGTCGACCATCTCTTCTGGATTTCGGCCACCGCCCGTAGCGAAAGTTGGCACGTAGTTTCGTTGCTTGCCGCCGAGAAGTTCGTAAACCGGCACACCCAGCTTCTTGCCTACGATGTCGTGCAGGGCGATATCGATTGCCGATATTGCGGCCGTAAGAGTGCGACCACCTTCGAAGTACTGGCTGCGATACATTTCTTGCCAAAGTGCTCCGCGCTGCATTGGGTCTCGCCCTACGAGGAATTCCCTGTAGTGTTCGATAATGCCTTTGACGCCCATTTCTCGGCTCGACAATCCCGATTCGCCCCAGCCGTATATGCCTTCGTTCGATTCGACTTTGACAAGCATCTGGTTGCGTCGGCCAACCCAGACCGGATACGGCTTAATGTCTGTGATGTGCATTTTGGCGAAACCCCTGAGTAGAGTGGAAACTACTGCGACCATAGAAGATCGCCGCCAAAGATTGTTCCTGATCGAGCGCGCTGTCAATACCGTTACTGACTTTGAAAAAGTTCGAGTTCGAGCTGAAACCGATGCGGGTCGTGTTAGCCGACCTGCCGAAGTGCAGGAAACGGCGGCGGATAGGTCAGACCGATGGGCAGTGGTTCTGTTCGATGACAGCCACCATTCGATGGACTACGTGATCTGGGCGTTGCTCAAGACTTTGCCCGGGCTGTCGACTACTGACGCCACATTGATCATGCTGGAGGCGCACAACACTGGCAAAGGGGTTGTGGTTCTGTGTGGGCAGGATCAGGCGGTGGGGTATAGAGACGCGCTCCGCGTGCTGCAACTCGGCTGCGATGTTGAACCTGGTTGGTGATTGCGCTCTTCGTGCAGTTTTCAAGGTGAGATTGTCTGGCACACAGCTCATATATTTCCAGCATAAGAATGGCTGAGCGGTGCTGGATTACCGTAATTCGCTCTCGCTGAGAAACCGCAACGCGGGCTGTCCGTTAGATGTGATCGCGTGACTGCCCGCGGTTGGAGTGACCCCTTAGGTGCAGTTGAGCGATTCCTTGGGTCTCGGTAGGTGCTTGGTCTAGGTGGTAACTATGAATGTTTGGCTTCGTCAACTGACCTGTTCGGCCAAGCAATAACGTTGACTTGCCAAATGAATTACATGCCACTCACGTATTGGCGCTGGAAAATAAATTCGTGAATGGTTGAGGAGCCAGACCTTATGTACATGAAAGTATCCGGTGAGTCGTCGCAGCGCGTCGGACTCAGTGCGCCCCCCCCCTGAACATTTCGTTAAACAAAGCGGGTGCAGCCGTTTGGCTGCACCCGCTAAGAGTTCGGTCGGTAGT
>JAPYUK010000052.1 GCA_029936155.1 Dehalococcoidia bacterium
CGTCTTCGAGTTGTCATTTTTATTCGAAATGCGGGTTGCTCTTACCAAGGACAATCTAGCAGTGTGGCGGCTACACCATCAGATCTCCTCCGCTGATGTCGAATCCCTGCCCTGTAATGTAAGCAGCCCGATCTGATGCGAGGAAGGCGACCAACTCGGCAGCCTCAAAAGGTTCGCCGAGCCGGTGAATCGGGAAGCCGTCTGTGTATCGCTTGAGTCGTTCATCATCGACTTCATGCTGCACCATTTCGGTGTTGATCAGGCCCGGGCAGACCGCGTTCACGGTGATGCCGTGCGCTGCCTCCTCCATCGCCATGTGTCTTGTCAGTCCCAGCACGGCATGCTTAGAGGCGGTGTAATGGGCTCCGCCTAGCGTGCTCGTGGTTTTACCGGCTGTAGAAGAAAAATTGACTATGCGACCCCATCCGGATCGACGCATCGATGTCAGAACCGTCTTCGAACATAAGAACGTGCCCTTCAAGTTAACGTTCATCACGAGGTCCCACTCGGCCTCGGGCATATCGAAGACAGCTGTGCGACGAAGGATTCCGGCCGCGTTCACGAGGATGTTGACGTCGCCATACTCTTCAACAGCTTCAAGGACTAGCGATTCAACGAAAGATGAGTCGGAGATGTCACCGGCAACCGCAATTGCGGTGCCGCCTTGAGAGATTACCAACTCGGCGGTTTCGTCGGCAGCAGCGGGCTCGAGATCATTCACCGCCACGCTGGCGCCTGTCTTCGCCAAACGTACTGCTACCGCACGTCCCATGCCCCGGCCTGCGCCGGTCACGATCACAACGCGCCCGGACAGTTCATCTGGGATTGCGTCAGGCAAATTAGGAGCTGGCGAGATCATGTTGTTTCTATCCAATCTAGAGCGAACTTACCTGAGTTGGTGAAGGGCACTAAATTGATCTTCAAACCATATTGTAGGCTCAGATATTGTCATTGCCAGCGCCTTCACCCGATCACCTTCATATCCAGGCCAACCTTTGTAAACGCGCCGATGGCAAGATCGATTTGATCGAATGTATGTGCCGCTGACAGTTGCGCCCTGATTCGCGCCTTGCCCATCGGCACGACAGGATACGAAAATCCGACGACGTAGACACCTTCGTCCAGAAGCCGGTCCGCCATTTCCACCGCCAGGCTGGCGTCGCCGAGCATCACTGGAACGATTGGATGATCGCCGGGCGCCAGATCAAATCCGGCCGAAGTCATCCCACTCCGGAATCGTCGGCTATTCTCTTTTAGTTTGGCGCGAAGTTCACCGTTAGTTTCGAGGGTATCCAGCACGCTAAGCGATGTGGCTGCGATAACGGGAGCGAGGGTATTCGAGAACAGATACGGACGCGATCGCTGACGAAGTAACTCGATAATTTCTTTGCGCCCCGACGTGTATCCACCCGAAGCCCCGCCTAAAGCCTTGCCAAGCGTACCGGTGACGATATCAACGCGTGCCATCTCTCCAGCAAGTTCCGGCGTTCCTCGACCCCGTTCGCCAATGAATCCTACGGCGTGTGAATCATCCACCATCACCAGTGCGCTGTACTTGTCAGCCAGATCGCAAATTGATTTCAAATTTGCGTAACTTCCGTCCATCGAGAAGACCCCATCGGTTGCGATCAGTCGACGGCGCGCACTTTGCGCTTCCACCAGCTTCGACTCCAGATCCGCCATATCGTTGTTCGTGTAGCGATATCGTTCAGCTTTACACAGGCGGATACCGTCGATGATCGAAGCGTGGTTCAGGGCGTCACTGATTACTGCATCATCGGGACCGAGGATTGTTTCGAACAGGCCCGTATTGGCGTCGAAGCATGAAGAGTAGAGAATCGTGTCTTCGGTGCCGAGAAATCCGCTGAGGCGGCTTTCGAGCTCCGAGTGCACATCCTGTGTGCCACAGATGAATCGCACTGAGGACATGCCGAATCCATGTTCTGTCAACCCATCACGGGCTGCCTCGATCACATCAGGATCTCCTGATAACCCAAGGTAGTTGTTGGCACAGAAATTGATTGCCTCTGACCCATCCTGCAGGCGTATCTCAGTGCCTTGGCGGGACACTATTATCCGTTCCGCTTTATATAAACCCGCTTCTTGGATTTCCGTGATTTCCTGATCAAGTTGAGTGAGAAAATTCTGATCGATTTCTAACCATTCCTTACTATTGGAGAGGCTGAATTCTACTAGATAGGATGCACTGTATTTTGTTCTCGGTGTGCCAGTGCTGGATGCTATTTTAACAGCGTAAAACAGGGTAGGGGGCTTAGCTCTGACAGAACCTCACATACAATTCGCAGCGACTAAACTAGGGCTAATACAGGAATGGGAACCAATGCAATTGGTTGATCGCGAAAAAGCAAGCACGTTAATGAAGAAACTGAACATTGATCTGCTTTTGGCGTCACCCAGACTTTCAGTTGGATATCTATCGGACTACTGGCATCCTGTGAGCGATGATTACTACATGATGTGCGCAGTCGACGCCACTCATAAAACGTTTGCGGGGTTGCCAGCGGACACTATTTCTGAACCGTTCCTGGTTGCGGGAGCATCGGAGGAAACAACTGTCGACATCATGGATCCCTAGATTCAGGACCGCAGATACTGGGGGCTTGGCTACTACATGCAGACGTGGACTGATCCGCTCGATCCAGATCCCGGCGATCCGATAGCTGTTGTTGCCGAAGTAATCCGAGATCGAGGGTTGGCAAACTCAACGATCGCAATTGAAAAACGATTCCTCGGAGTCAAATACGTTGAGGCCCTCAAATCTCTTCTGCCGGGTGTGACTCTGGTTGACGCTGAAGAAATCCTGTGGCAATTGCGAATGGTCAAGTGTGAGGAGGAAAGGCGGCGACTTCGTGAGGCCGGAACAATGATCTGGTTCTGATCGGATTGCTACTGGTGGCAATGTACACGAAGCCTGTAGCCGAACCCGCGGGGAGAACAAGATTCTGCAAATCTCGTAGTAGTGGATCCAAGAGATATCCGATCTCTATTTATGAATATTGGGCGATATATGAAATCACATTCGATCAATTGTGGCGCAGGCACTATGCCATATCTGCCAACTAATGAGACGCAAACAGGCCTCACCCGTTCGGACGAGGCCTGCTGCTTTGTGTTCTTGGTGGAGGCGGTGAGAGTTTGGCTGGACAGTGAGCGCAGAAACTCGTGGCGGACGTGGCCGGGCTGACATCCTCATTTAGTTGTCACATTCGACAATTACGTGGGGACGTCTATTGCGGTACTGCAGCGGCTGTATTGGCCGAGGTAACAAGACACTCCAAATGTTGCAATAGCATCTGGTTCCTCATGATCTTTTCATATTGAGCGCGAGAACGTGCAGTCCAGACTATTTATGCTTATATTTGCTTATATGTGTTTAATTGCTCTATAAACATTGGTTGATACTGTATGAATCGTTCAGCAGGTGTGGTGATTGTTGTCATCGCGATTGTCTTATTCGCCATTCCTGTGGCCGTGGCTACAAATTCGATTCCTGGATCAACAAGCCCGCCTGAATGGGTTGATGAGCCTGCTGTTTCCACAGCATATGGTTCACAAGAAGAACTCGGAAAAGTCTTATTTTTCGACCCGCGATTATCTGACGATGGTCAGACGTCATGCGCTTCGTGTCATTTGCCATCGAAAAGCTGGACGGATGGCAAGGCACTGTCGGACGGCGGGACAAGCAACCTCTATTTTCGAAACACACCAACTCTCCTGAACGCAACTAAACAGGGTCAGGCGTTCTGGGATGGTCGGCTTCACGGTTCCGATCCGGCCACGGTTGTTCGAGAGCACATTGTTGAGGCTCACTTTGGAAACCTCGACGGGCGGCTGATGGTCGAGCGAATTCTGCAGGTTCCCGAATACGATGCTGCTTTCAGAGATCAATTTGGCGGCGAGCCGAGCTTTGGCAAGGTCTTGAACGCAGTCGTTGCGTTCCTCAACACACTTGAGTCTGAAGACAATCCTTACGTTGATTACAAGGGGGGCGACAATTCAGCTCTGAGCGACGAACAAATCGCTGGATTGAATCTGTTTGAAGGGAAGGCAGGGTGCTCATCGTGTCACTCGGGAGAACTGCTTACCGACAACGACTGGCATGCCATAGGTGCCTCCGATAATCCGGAGATATTTACCGAACCGGAACGGCACATTACGTTTCGTAGGTTCTTTAAAATACTGGGCGTTGGAACTTATGCGCAGCTGCGGGAGGATATAGGTCTTTCAGCGCTGACTCATGAAGATTCCGACCTAAGGAAGTTCCGTACTCCTTCACTGTTGGAAGCCGGGGCGACTGCGCCGTATATGCATTCAGGCATGCTGGCGACTCTCAGTGATGTCGTTCGGTTCTACAACGACGGCGGAGGATCGGTTGTAACGAAAGACGCAGCGATTTCTCCACTCGGGCTTTCTGAGTCAGAGATTGCACAATTGGTCGCATTCCTCGAAAGCCTGCAGAGCCCAATAGAACCATTTACTGAACCTGAGATACCCAGTTACGGGTTACTGACGCTGGGAGGAAACCAATAATGGCTAATCTCAGTTTTTCGCACAAGTTGCTTGTTGGATTTATTGGATCACTTGGTGTTGGACTCGTTGGTGTGATTGCACTGACGATCTGGGTGTTTGCGTCACACAGTAACACCCCATCAAGGCCTGATCCGATCACAATTAACCCGACTGCAGCTATCGGTAGTAGCGGTTCATCGGTTGCCATCAAGGACATAACGAGCAAGCTTGCTCGTGAGCTTGGGTTCGATGTTATGCCGGCCGTAACAATGCCACTGGATAACCCACTAACCGATGCCAAAATTGAGCTAGGAAAGATACTGTTTTTCGACAGCCGCCTGTCTGGCAATGGTCTGTTGAGTTGCGCAACTTGCCATCAGCCGACTCTAGGTTGGGGTGATGCACTCGACATCAACTTCGGCTATCCGGAATCACTGCACTGGCGTAACTCGCAGACGATCATCAACTCGGCCTACTGGCCTCTGCTGTTCTGGGACGGTTCTACAAAGAGTCTTGAGTCTCAGGCGAAGGCTGCGTGGACAGGTGCCACTGGCCAGAACATCGACTCGATGCTGCTCGAAGAGCGGCTGGCGCAGGCACCAGAGTACGTTGCGATGTTCAAGGATGTATTTGGCACGGAGATTCCGTTGTTTGACGATGCGCTACGAGCAGTAGCGGCGTTCGAAGCAACGATCAACACGGTGAATGCGCCGTTCGATGCTTGGATCGCAGGTGATGAATCAGCGATCAGTGCATCGGCGAAACGGGGCATGGAGTTGTTCGTTGGCGAAGCTGGATGTTCAGCGTGCCATGGCGGGCCACTGTTCAGCGATTTCAGCTATCACAACCTCGGCGTTCCAGCGAACGAAAAGTTTGTAGTCGACCCTCAGCGTCAGCTTGCATTCAGATACCAGAACCGCAAAAAGGGCGTACCTGAGCACGACTATCGGGAAGCAACGAATGATCTTGGGTTGTACTACGTGACCAAGCTCGAGGACGATCGCGGAAAGTTCCGCACTCCGTTCCTGCGTGATCTTGTACAGACGGGCCCGTATATGCACAACGGCACGATCAGCACTCTCGAAGGAGTGGTTCAGTTCTACAACGCTGGTGGCGGGAGCCATGACAACAAGGACTCGCTACTGAGCCCGCTCGGACTGACCTCTGACCAGGTTGCGGATCTTGTTGAATTTTTACTGACGTTATCAGGGGATCCGATCATCGTTGAACCGCCTGCGATGCCGGAATACGAGGTGGCTGGATGATCTACCAAATCAAGAATATTTCGACCCTGAAAGGTTCGAGTTAATGACCCAGGATCAGAAGAAACCGCCTGAGATGGCTCCGACGGAGTTGACGCCTGAAGAGTTGAAGCAAGAGGCATCTGGCTCAGCAGGGCTTGCTGCCTGTCTGACTCGCCGACGGTTCCTGTTCATGAGTGCGGCAGCACTGAGTGTTGTGGCACTTCATCAAGTGATCCCCGGCACGAAGGTATTCGCTGAAGTTGCGAAGTACGATGACGAGTTGATTGGCAAAATTTCTGACCTCAAAGTCGGAGAGCCTGTCACTTTCAAGTACCCGTGGGATCACGCCAACTGCACCAACAATCTGATCAAGCTGGGTGTCGAGGCCGGTGGAGGCGTTGGTCCTAACAAGGACATCGTTGCGTTCAACACGATATGCCCGCACATGGGATTCCCGATGGGCGGCACGTTCAAGCCTGAGCATCAGGTGCTCGGACCGTGTGGCTGGCATCTTTCGACTTACGACCTGACCCGACACGGGATGATCGTATCCGGGCACGCCACACAGGGGCTTCCGCAGATAACTCTGGAAGTTCGTGGCGATGAAATTTACGCCACCGGTGTGATGGGGCTGATCTTTGGATTCAGCGACAACGAAATCGAACCCGGCAAATAGCCGGTTCTCCGAATCTAAGGACAAATTTCTCAGATGGCAGATTACATTCCACAAGGCAGCGTTCCACTTCCACCAGCAGATGCGAAGCGGTTCAATACTGCCTGTGACTACTGCATTGTTGGTTGTGGGTACCGAGTGTTCGTTTGGCCCGAGAACGAAGAAGGCGGAACCCAGGCCGATCAGAATGCGCTTGGCATCAATATGCCGGCAGGTACCGGTGGTGGTTGGGTCAGCCCGAACCAGCACAATATCGCTCTTGTCGACGGTAAGAAACACCATGTTGTGGTACAGCCTGACCCCGATATTCAGGCCGTGAACATCGGCGGTAACCACTCGATTCGCGGTGGAACGCTTGCTGGGAAGATTTACAACCCCGACTCACCGACCAGCGACCGTTTGAAGACTCCGTTGATGCGAGTGAACGGTGAGCTTGTTCCAGTCAGTTGGGAGACGGCTATCGATGTAATGGCGCGTGTTTCAAAGCACATTCTCGATAAGCACGGTCGGTCTGCATGGGGCATGAAGACCTACTCATACGCGTATTTCGAAAACACTTACGCCATATCGAAACTGGCATTCAGGTCGGTTGCAACACCGGCCTACTCGCCGCACGATAAGCCGGGACCAGGATCGGACGAGCCGGGTGGTAGCGACTCAGGAATTGTGGCGTTCAGCGCCTCGTATCAGGACTGGGCCGACGCTGAAGTTCTGTTCATTTCTGGCACGGATCCGTTTGAAACCAAGACTGTTCTGTTCACTCAGTGGATCATGTCGAAGCCCAAGAAAATCGTTATGACCAACCCACGTAAATCTGCGGGAACGGTGTGGGCTGAGAAGAACGGCGGAATTCATCTTTCGGTAATTCCGGGTTCTGATACACCTCTTCACATGGCACTCACTCGATACATCCTTGAACAGGGCTGGGAAGACAAGGAATTTATCGAGAAGTGGCTCGCCAATTCGTGGGAGATCGACGCCGGTATGGGGCGTGGTACGCGAAACACCCCGTGGCAATGGCGTACCACTTGGGGGCAGCTTGGAACTGATTTCGAAGGCTACAAGAAGTGGCTGTTCGAACAGGATGTTGCAACGCTCGATCGGGCTTCGGAGATTTCCGGGATTTCGAAAGAAGACATCATCAAGACCGCCGAAATGATCGCAAAGCCGATCAATGGCGTTCGCCCCAAGACTTCGTTTGGATTTGAAAAAGGCAACTACTGGTCGAACAACTACTTGAACTCTGCTTCGTACGCAGCGCTGACCCTGATATGTGGTGCCGGTAACAGGCCCGGTCGGGTTGCGGGTCGTTTCGGTGGACACCAGCGTGGTTGGATTGGTGCGGCTTCGTATCCGCGGAACCTTTCACCCAACAAGATGCCGGGTCGACGTCGGCAAGAGATCGACCTCGATCGCTGGCTAGAAGCCGGAAAACTACGTTGGGCGTGGGTGATCGGGACGATGTGGATTCAGGCAATGGCTGCTTCGGATGAGCTGTATAAGCGATTCCTGGAGCTTACAACCGAAAATCCCAACCAGATCACAAGTACTGACCCAGAGGAGGCGGCCGCTGCTCTAATAGCGCGTGCCGATTCCGGCGGTATGGTTCTGGTCAACTCCGAGGTTTACGCTCGAAAGCCGATTTCTACCGAGCTTTCGGATATTGTTCTGCCTGCCTCTGGCTGGGGAGAATCTGATTTCACACGCGCTAACGGTGAGCGAAGACTCAGGTTGTACCAAAAGTTCAACGACGCTCCCGGAGAGGCAAAGCCTGACTGGTGGGCCATCGCTGAGTTCGGTAAGGCGATGGGTTACGACGGATATGAGTGGAATAACGCCAGCGACGTGTTCGAAGAGGCTGCCAGGTACAGTCGTGGCGGCATCCTCAACTACGAACCGCTTGTTCGTCAGGCTAAGAAGGAAGGTAAGTCGGGGCACGCTAAACTTGCCGAGTATGGAACAACAGGTATCCAGACTCCGATTCGGGTTATAGATGGGGAACTTGTCGGGACAAAACGACTTCACGACCCTGAAATGGATCTTGGAACGGTTGAAGGATCAAATGTTCACCCAAAGTGGATGACTCACTTCAAGACACACTCTGGCAAAGCGATGCTCAACAAATCGCCATGGGGAATGTTCGAGGATTTCTACGATCGCATCGCTCCAACGGGCGATGAGCTGTGGGTAACAAGTGGTCGGATCAATGAGATCTGGCAGTCGGCTTACGACGACATACGCAAGCCGTACATATTCCAGCGTTGGCCTGAGCACTTCATCGAGATCAATCCTGTGGATGCAGAGCCGCGAGGAATCGAAAGCGGAGACACGGTCGAAATCGTGAACGACGACGTCCTGATTCAAACCGGAACATTCCACATGGTGAAGGGTGACGAATACACCTACACCAACCTCGAGAAGGCCGGCAAGATCAAGGTTGGTTCGGGCAAAATTACGGCGGTTGCGATCGTTACAGATGCGATTCGTGAAGGCGTTCTGTTCGCCAACTTCGCTTGGCCTCGATACCCGGATTCTGCTGCGAATGCACTGGTTCACAGAGTTCCCGACCCAATAGCCAACCGATATCGGTTCAAACTCGGTAAAGGGAAGATCAGAAGAACCGGCGAGTCGAAGTTCAAGAATTCGTTCACAGAAGCAACGTTCAAGTCACGGATAATTGGTTAGCGGCTCGCCTGAAAGCAATGCGATCGACGAGGAAATCCTAATACATCATTTCAGGAGCGTTACAGAAATACCTGGCAGAAAGGGCCTGCCTCAATATTTGAGACAAGCCCTTTCTTTTGTGTTCTTGGTGGAGACGGGGGAGAGTCGAACTCCCCGTCCAGGAAGGTTTCCGGTTGGACTTCTACGAGCGTAGCCGTCGGTGGTTTTCTCGTCGCCGTGCCCGCCCCGTCGGCATGGCAAGTACGGCGACCAGCTAGTGGAGCCTTAGTTGTTTGTCACTAGCTACCCAAACAACGCA
>JAPYUK010000053.1:0-3501 GCA_029936155.1 Dehalococcoidia bacterium
CGATCATCCAGTCAACCTGATGCTCGAGATCGTCGATTACCAGTTGGCCTTTGGCGTCTATCGGAGCTGCGAGGATTGGGTAAACACCCTTCATTGAACGGTCGGGCATGTTGAGTTTTCTCCGGTTGAAATAGCGGTGGGTGTTATTGGTTGCGTGGCGATGAGGCGGATACTCGCGCCAGCAGAGTCGTTATACAAGATAGCTAGATAGTGGTGATTGTTCTGATTCGCACCAAACTGTGGTTGAGTAGATCACGTTTCACAGAAGGTTCGGGACTACTGCTAGGAGCACGCCAGCGACGGTGGCGGTACCAATTACGCCTGCCACGTTCGGACCCATTGCGTGCATAAGAAGGTAGTTGTCAGGGTCTTCTCGCTGCCCCATGTCTTGAACAACTCTTGCGGCCATCGGCACAGCGGAAACACCTGCGGCACCGATCATCGGGTTCACTTTTTCCTTAGAAATCAGGTTCATCAATTTGGCAAGCATGATTCCGGCGACTGTAGCGGTCATAAAAGCGAACAGGCCAAGGAAGAATATTCCGATCGTCTCGGGTTGCAGAAATATTGCCGCTGGCATGGTTGAACCAACTGCCAGACCGAGAAGAACGATGACCATGTTCATCATCGCGTTTTCTGTAACGTCCGCGAGCCGTGGGACCACGCCGGAAACTTTGATCAGGTTTCCGAGCATCAGCATCCCGATTAGAGGCGAAGCTGATGGCACGAGCACACTGATTATCAGCGTCGTTAGAACAGGGAACAGCACCTGTGTGCGTTTGGAGACCGGTTTTGACGAGTACTCCATCCGAATCAGGCGTTCTTTTTTCGTGGTGAGAAGTTTAATGATTGGCGGCTGAATAATTGGCACAAGCGCCATGTAGGAGTAGGCAGCCACAGCCGTAGCACCAACGATGTCTCGAACCTCGACGTTAGGTAGCGATTCGCCAAGTTCTCGCATACGAGTAGCGATGAATATTGTCGTTGGCCCATCTGCCCCACCGATAATTCCGATAGACGATGCTTCAAGTAGCCCGAATTCGAAGAAATCGGTCATGCCGAGCAGCAATGCTCCCAGTAGCGCGACGAAAACTCCAGCCTGTGCACCTGCGCCAAGCAAAAGTGTTTTCGGATTAGACAACATTGGCGTGAAATCAGTGGCTGCACCAACTCCAAGGAATATCAACAATGGGAAGATGTCGGTCTCCATTCCGACCGTCTGGAACACCTTCAGAAGACCCGCAGGCTCACCGTCGCCACCTTCGCGAATCAGTTCACTCAAAGGTAGGTTGGCGAAGAATATTCCCATCGAAATTGGAACAAGCAGGAGCGGCTCTTTTTTCTTCGCGATTCCGACGTAGAGCAGTGCACCTGCGATGAGCCACATGATGACCATGCGTGGCTCATCGCCGATGGCGGTGAAGCCTTCATAGAGGGCACTTAGCTCGTTGGACATTTGCGCTAAGCCTGAGCGATCTCGGCCAACGTTTGACCGTGTTGAACCGAGGAGCTAGCCGCAACATGAATCGCGGAAACCGTACCGTCGATAGGTGACGCGATGGTGTTTTCCATCTTCATCGATTCAAGGATGAGAATTGGCTGGCCCTTAGTGACCGAATCGCCGACGGACACGCTGACACCCACGATTCTCCCAGGCATTGGAGATCGAATTACTCCGTCGCCACCAGAAGTTGGAACTGAAGGTCGCGAGACTGCCTGTGGTGATGTGCTGATCGTTTTCGGAGCGGCAATCGAAGGAGTAGTTGATGCCGCTGCCGATTCGGGAAGCTCAATCTGGTAGGTCGTACCGTCGACCGAGACTTCGACTGGAGATGACATGAGATCGCCCACTACAACATCGTATGTCTGACCGGCGATCGTGATTTTGTAGTTCTTGGGAGCCACTAGTTACGCCTCTTCCCAACGGTTGGAGATCCTGAGCCGAGGACACGCATACGGCCGCTTTGCAACCAGGAGCCCGCGGTTGCGCCACCTTTTGAAATTGATGAAGGGATTGCCGTCGTTGGTGCCTCAGAAAGCGCCATCGCAACGACTATAGCGGCGATCTGTTGACCGGTGATTTTGCCGGGGGATTCGGCCGGTTCGGTCGCTTGCGCAGGTGAGGTTTCGGCGATTGGGGCGGGCGATGGTTCACGATCGAACAGGCTTATCCCCTTGATCGACAGAGCCAACAGCGCCAGTACGGCGAACACCACACCCATGCCAACGAGGCTGAGAGTCAGTCCGTCGTTTAGCAAGTCTTGATCGAACGTCGTGTCAGTGCTCCTTAAAGCTGGCACCTATCTGCCGGCAACTGGCAATGCATCGCTGCCGACCTACGAGCCGGGAACGATGCAACCATCATCGAAATTCACGATTGCCGATTCTAACAAAGCAGGTTTACTCGACGGGGGTAATTTCGTCGATAGAAATGGGATAGACATGGCCTTCCAATTCAGCAACACGTACTGAACCGATCTCGGCAACGCCTACGGGGATGTAGACTCCGTCAATCTGGAGAGAGGTTCGCGTTATTGAATTTTCGAGAACTCCACTGTTGAGTCGCTCGTTCCGCTCGATCAGTAGCTGCTGCGAATCATTCACAGAGATTCGTTTGAATGTGATTTTTGCTCCTGGAGCTGCTTGCCCCAGCTTAGGAAGCTCGATAGTTGCTACAGTGGCGATTTTTACGTAGCCGCCGGTGGTCTGGCGATCAGCAAGCAGGATTATTGGCTTGCCGTCGCCCGGTACCTGAATCGAACCGGTCACGACTGCGTCCGAGACTATGTCGTAGCGCCCAGATGATGATTCGATGACCGGACCGTCTAGGCGTAATCCCTGTCGATTTGATTGATCGGTCACTTCGTAGGTCGATCCTAGAAAGGTTTCGATTTCTGCATCGGAGAACTCATCGTCTTGTGGTCCAAGTACAACTCTAATTTCAAGATCGGTAGATCCTGGGATGAATTCATCGGTAGCGAACATCAGGCCTGATGTTGCGTCGGAAGACGGACTGCCGACGCTCAGGACATCACCCTCAGCGAGCGCACGGCCATCGACGCCACCGAGTTCAGACGCTATGTGGGTTGATCTCGAGCCGAGTACGGCACTTGCATCCACACCACCTGCGATTGCGATGTAAGCGCGCAATCCCGTCGTTCCATCGACCATTCCCAAAGCCAAACGTGATCCGGCATGAGCCGTGTAGGAGATTTGCAGTGAGAGTGGGATGCCGTCAAGAGTTGCGTAAGTGTTGGCTCCCGTTAAAGCGAATATCGTGCTCCGTAAAAATTCTATTTGTAATCCACCGAGCATCACTTCTAGTGCGGCTTTGTCAGGCTCGTTTCCAACCAGAAGGTTGCCGATATCAAGGGAATTGGTATCCACGGCTCCGCTCACGGAAACTCCGAGCTGTTGGTAGCCGAATCTTCCGCGATCCTGAACGACTGTCATGGGACCGGGTTGGATGACTCGGATGCTGTTGGCTGGGCTATTCGTCAT
>JAPYUK010000053.1:3601-9136 GCA_029936155.1 Dehalococcoidia bacterium
CGTTCGTCGAGCCCCCCGAGATAAGGGAAGCCGGGGGCGAATCCGATCATGTAAACGTGGTAGTCGATACCGGAGTGAATGTCGATCACTTCTTGCGTAGATAGTCCGGCATGCTCTGCGACAGCGTCGAGATCCCGGCCGTCTTCGCCACCGTAAACGACTGGGAGTTCGATGATTGTTGGCTCGGTTGCTTCGACCAATCCCATCTGGGAATTAGCTGCGAGTTCGCTCAGCAGAACGAACATTTCCTCGTACTGGCTTACCAGAGGATCATAGCTGACCAACAGGGATCGATAGGTCGGAACCAATTCGACAATCGCTGGGAGTTTCTCGGCTTCTATCGACCGCGCGAGGTTGAAAATCTGGGAATTTACAGCGAGGTCGATTTCCGAGCCCAGTTCGATCACTATCGCCGAATCACCAGCAGGGACTAACCGCGGGTATGTTCTGGTGTTATATTCGTTCGAAATCGAAGCCGCTTTAACCACCTGGGATCAACTTTGCCATTGAGGTTATTTCTACTCCAGCGCCCTCAAGTGAACTTCGAACCGCAGCGGCAAGTTCGACGGCTCCAGCAGTGTCGCCATGGAGGCAAATAGAGTCTGCGGAGAAGTCAATTTCAGAGCCATCAACGGCAATCACTTTGCCTTCGGTCGCCAGCTTCAACGAGCGTGCAACGACCTCTTCCGGATCATGGAATACTGCGCCAGATTGCGATCGCGGGACTAGTGTTCCGTCGGCGGTTACGGCACGATCGGCGTAGCACTCACGAGCGACTCGCACACCGTGAGATCGAGCAATCAACTCCCACTGTGAGCCTGCGAGAACTACGTGGATAAGATCGGGATCGAACGCTTTGATCGCCGTGACTATCGCTTCGGCGACTGCTGCATCACCAACCGCTGTGTTGTAGAGAGCGCCGTGTGGTTTTACATGTTGCAGCTTACGATCTGGTGTGAACGCGGCGAGAGCGCCAACCTGATAGGTGACCACGTTACGCACTTCATCAGGCGTTAAATCCATTTTGCGGCGGCCAAATCCGGTGAGATCGGGGTACGCGGGATGAGCACCGACTCCAACGCTGTTTTCGATGGCGAGAGATACGGTTCTAGCCATCCAGTCGGGATCGCCGGCGTGGAATCCGGTGGCGATATTGGCGGACGTTATGTGCTTCACGATTTCACTGTCGAGGCCAAGCTCATACCCGGCAAACGACTCGCCGATATCTGCGTTGAAATCGATTTTCCCACTCGCACCGTTCGTCAATTACAAACTCCTATCGTCGAGAGTGATCTGCGTAGTACGTCAATTGCCGCCTACATAGCGATGTTAAAAAAATCTATTCGAATTTGCCAACAGCTGGAGCGTAGCACAGTAGAGGGTGATTACTGACTCCAACTAAACTGATGGCATGCTCCTTGGTGTACTTGACGCATTGCTCACCCGCTTGAAGCCCGTATGGCGGGTATTCGGCACGCCATGAATCGCGGGTGACGAGAAGGCTATGTCGACTTTTAAACTGCGTGGACAGGCATTAGGCACGCGCACGTGAGTTTGGTGCCGATATCCCGATTACACCATCGACATAGACTGCCGGGGTTATGAACTCGGCAGGTAAACCCTGTTACCGGTCTGCCATGACTTCTGAATGGCGTCGGTGAACTCCATGTACTTCACCGAATCTGTGAAGTTCGACCGAGTCACCGGCTCAATGCCACGAATGGCGTTGATGAACTCTTCCTCAACCCGCCAGCCTCCGCGCTTGTCGTCGGGCACTGTGATCTCAGACATCCCGTCGTCGCCTTTGCGAGCGCCGGTCACGACGGGATCATTGCCAAGCCCGGCGGTCTGAATGTGCAGGGTGCCTTCAGTTCCGTAAATCCAGATATCGGAAGCCGGTGCGAATGTACCAGACACGGTGGATACCGACAGGTTGACCGATCCGCCACCGGAGAGCGAGTAAATAACGTCGAGCTGGTCGGGGATGGTCATCTGTTGACGGGTTCCATCCCAGGCACGGCGACTTGGAACAACGATCTGAGCGTTCGCAGATAGAGAGCTTGCAGTGCCGACAAGTCGGATCAGATTTTCGTACCAGATGCCGGTCGTCATTACGTTGTTGCCGGAAAGATCACGCAAATGACGCCAGTGAGCTTCCTCGTCCGAGTTTGGGAACCCACTGCCATCGGTGATGCGGGCGTTAACATTCACAATATCGCCAACATAGCCGTCCGCGATGAGGTCGATCAGGTGCTGCTCGCAGACCATAAGATGCGGCGGAGGAACGATTTGAGTGATCAGATCAGGATTGGCTACAGAAGCAGCCAGCATATCTCGGGCTTCGGAACCATTCATCGCCATTCGGGCTTCGCACATTACGTGCTTGCCGTTGTCGAGTGCGGTGAGCGTGACAGTTGAATGCATGTAGGGCCATGTGCCGATGCAAACAGCGTTGATATCTGGATCTTCAACGAGATCGAGCCAGGTTGGGTATGCCTCGCCGAGTTCGTATTTATCGGCTGCGGTTTTGCTCGATTCGATCGACCGGTTTGCCACTCCAACCAGCTCGACACCCTGCTGGGCTCGCAACCCTGGAATGTGCCGCAGAGCCGTGTTGGCTCCAGCCCCGATGAAGGCGACTTTGATCGTTTCGTTTGCCATCTGGCGATAATCCTCTACTGTGAATCAATATGTTTGCTCAGCGCTCTGGTTAGACTGAGCTTGCGCTGAGAACCAAGGATGTCAGCTTACGTCAAAGTAAAGCCTGCACAATCCTGTTTGCTCACTTAACCAACCGATACTCAATGAAAGCACCAAAATTAAATGTCGCCCATGAATAGCGAGTACACAGGAAACGTAAAGAGCGTCCCAGCTCAGGTTGATATGACCGGGGTCGGCGTTCAGATCACCTGGGATGATGGGCAGATTTGCACGTATCCGTATCGATACCTGAGGTTGCAGTGTGCATGTGCGACGTGTGTAGAAGAGATGACAGGTCGACCGTTGTTGAACGTCTCGGCAGTGCCTGACGACATCATCGCCGCCGATCATTTGATTGTCGGCAAGTACGCGATTCAGTTCTTGTGGACGGACGGCCACGATTCTGGGATTTATCCGTACGAGATGCTACATCGGCTGGCCGCAAATGATGATGCTGTTGTTTGCAAGGGTGGATGATGACCAACTCGAACAGACCGCCGGATCATCGCGACGTGGTACTGCGTTCGATTGACGACTATGGTCGTCAGCTGAGGCGGGCACTTGAGGGTCTTTCCGAGGAAGAGGCTCGGTGGATGCCGACCCCCAATTCGAACCATGTTTTGTGGATTCTGTGGCACATGGGTCGGATGGAAGACATGTGGGGCTGGTATCTGCGTGGCAACGGTGACAGTGCCTGGATCGAGGGTGGCTGGGCAGAGCGACTTGGGATTGACCCGGAGCGAAATGGGGCTGGTGACTCGATCGAGCAGGTGCGGGATTTTCCTGACGTTACGGTCGCGGAAGTGACTGGCTACTGGGAGGCGTCTCGAAAGTTGCTGATTCCTTCGGTTGAAGGCGTGACTGCCGATATGTTCGGCATTAAGCGCCCTGAGGTTTGGCCGCAGTCGCCGAATACTGCACCAGATATATTGTTCGCACTTGGCAGAATTCCCGTTGAAAACGGTCAGCACACGGGGCAGATCGCGTATATCCGAGGGTTATACGCAGCGAAGTTTGAGTAGGGGCTGATCTGTCCCCTCTCCATACGTCGTAGGTTCGAACCCCAAAGTGCCGACCTTCATGCCACAATTGCCGGAACGAATGATTCCCTCACAATTTCGAGCATTCGAAAAGGCAGGACGCTGAAATGTATGTTGTAAGACGTTGGTACAAAACGAAGCCGGGAGAGGCGCGCAGGGTGGCCACGCTGGTCCACAAACAAGCCGAGGCCTATCACGAGGCCGGACAGCGAAGCAAATTTCAGGTCTCATACAACGGTTACACACTGCCTGGTGATCAGGATGTCGTTTGCCTGGAGTGGACCGACAAGTCTCTTGAAACCCCGACTCGCGAAGGGCACAAACTGCCTGCCGCAGCTCTCAAGATCGGTGGAGAAGTCCGAAAATTAATCGAGAGCCAGCGTATTGAATTTCTCGAACTACTCACACCAGAAAAATTTCAGGAGTAGCCGGGCACAACGTCGTGGCACTAGGCGTTCCGTTTCAGCGAGTGCTCAACTCAGATCAGGTGAATTGTGGAGGTCGATGATTGCCATCTCTTGAGGCCCGGAGGTTGGGTCGAACTGAGATGAAACCGACAGCACTCGGATTGGGTGGTGGGCATCTGGGTGATCCCGGTCAATTGGACAACAACGCGATTAATACAATACGCGGAGCGATTGAACACGGCGTCAATTTTGTCGACACGTCGCCTTTCTATGGAGATAGTGAGCGACGTTTTGGCCTGGCGCTCGCAGATGGATGGCGAGACAAGGTTTACCTACAAACAAAGGTAGGTTCGCATCCTAGATACCTCCGAGACTTCTCGAAAAAGGCGACGGCATGGAGCCTTGAAAACAGCTTCAAGGAGCTCAGCACGGATTACGTGGATTCCGTGCTGATCCACGGACCGCGATACGACATAGAAACGCCATTAAACACCTGCCTCGACGTATTGGTCGAATGGAAATCGATGGGACGCATCGGCCACATCGGTATCGGAGTGCGGCAGCCCGAATATCATCGGAAAGCAATTGAAACCGGTGAGATAGACATTGTGTTGTCGTATTTGGACTACACGTTGCTCGATCAATCTCTCGCTTCAACTACTATTCCATTAGCTCTGAAAAATGATGTTGGAGTCATTCTCGGAAGTCCGCTGGGCGGTTCGCTGCTTGCAGGCCCTGAACCAAAGCTTCAGACAGCCGACGAATCATTTGTCGAAAAGGGGGAACCACTTCCCCCAGCCGCCGTTGGGAGTAACTTGGATCCAGCCGCGGTAAATCGTGCCGTCGGGATGTGGAATTGGTGTAGGGAACGCGGATTCAACATTCGCGATCTGGCGATGCAGTTTGCACTTGGCGCTCCAATCAAAGGAAACGGAATTGTCCTTACAGGGCCCGCTAGTCCGCAAGAGTTCGACGAGGCCTATTTGAGTGCGATTAAAGAAGTGCCAGATAGCGTCTGGACAGAATTTGATGCTGAATTCGGCGTGAGAAATTAGAGTTAGATAGCAAATGCGAACTCACTGCGTTTTAATCCGCAGGTCGTGGGCTCGATCCCCACAGGGCCCACCAAACTCGAATTCATTTCGGTTCCGCAATCGAGTATTGATCCGATCTAGTTACTGATTTCCATTAGCGAATCAGCTGTTTTCAACCCATTGCTGTACCTCTCGTGACTCGGAATTTCAACTTCGTAGCAGTGAACGACACCACGCTTAACGGCAATTGTTGCTCGCATTTTCTCAGGTATTCCTTACGTTACGAGTAGGCAGCCAATGCTGTACTACAGCAGGAGAAGGGTCGCTCCTGGACGAAACTTGGCGTTCCGATTT
>JAPYUK010000054.1 GCA_029936155.1 Dehalococcoidia bacterium
GCTGTACTACAGCAGGAGAAGGGTCGCTCCTGGACGAAACTTGGCGTTCCGATTTTCAGCCGCAGGATCTACGCGATGTTGAGCTGCGTGATTACTACCCGTTCGGCGTTCCGACGGGCAATGAAATAGGCGTCTATGGGAGGAGGTACTGGACAGACTGGCTACCCCGGTTGGAATAAGCGGAAAGCACACGACGAGATGCTGCCTTACACAAGAGAGGAGAGGGTTCGGAGTCCTTAATTTTTCCTCGTTACTGATTAAGCTTTGCCAGTTTTGTGTATCGGCCGCCGATTAGCCATTCACCGGAGTAGATGTTGCCTGCGAGGTCGGTTGCTATGCCGTGCGGGCTGTTGAATTTACCGATTTCTAGGACGGATGAGCGAGCGGCATGACCTGATTCATCAAGTCCGTTCGGCCAGCCTGGCACGTCTTCCGGGCTGTTGCGCTCTACTCTTGCGATGGCCTTGTTTTCGCCAATGAATGTTACGAACTCGTCGTTGATATCGAACAAGGCGAGCCTTGCACGTAGTTCTCCAACGATGATGTTCGACCCGTCGATTGCAAAACAACTCGGGCTAGTAAGAAGGCCTTTACCGAACGTTCGTTTATAGGTGCCTTCAAGGTCGTACACCTGCACTTGCCGGTTCGTTCGGTCGGCGACATATAGCTCAGGGTCGTTTTTACGGTAGTCAACCCAGATGCCATGGGGGCAATCAAATCGACCGCCATCACCTTCTTCACCGTCGATCGTCAGGATGTAATTTCCGGCCGAGTCGAATCGGTGAATCAAGCTCGCACCGTAACCATCAGTAATCCAGATATCGCCACTTCCGCCCTTTGTCGTCTCGAAAACGGCAACGGACGTTGGTGCGAAATCGCTCTCGCCATAGGCGGAGTGAGGTGGGGCTGTTATCTGCTGAAGGCGCGTGCCTGCAAATGAGACGCGAGCAGCCTGACCTCCGCGTTGACCCTCTACAGGTTCGTAAATTCCGTTCGTTTTGACGTTTTTTCGGCCTGGATCAGCGATCCACAGAGACTGTTCGACATCCACGTTGGTCAGGGTTAACTGATGCGCTTCTCGAACTGGTATTTCAAACGATCTCAGTAGCTTGCCGTCCTGGTTGAAGACCATGGCGAGCGATTCGGCCGGGTGGATTGCAATTACTTCGCCTGCGTCTGTAACCGCCATGCCGTGGTGTGCCCAGCCAGAAGCAGCAGTTTGTGGGTTCGGAATTTCGGCCCAATCTGAAATCCACTCATACTCAAATGGTCTGTTTCCAATTTGCACGGCACGGCTCCTGTTCGCTGTCCCAAATCCGGGGCACGGCTATTCTATGGTTTGAGGTCGTTTTGGCACAACGTTGACAATTGGCGACCTCGACGATGTAGTATTCCGCGAACACGGAATTAAGACCAAGCGGAATGGAGTGAATCAGATGGTCATAGCGAGTAGGACACTTACCGAACAGTTTGCCGAGCAGGGGTTTGTGAAAGTTGAAGGTGTGCTCGATCCTGAAACGGTGCTCGACCCGATAATCGAGGAGTATCACGGGGTGCTGGACTCTCTCGCTGAAGATCTTTTCGCCGCTGGCAAAATTAGTTCAGAATTCTCTGAACTCTCGTTTGACGAGCGATTAATCAAGATCTACCAGGAGACCGGGCAGGCCCACAACCAATATTTCGATTTCTCACTACCATTCCAGGGTGTAAAACCAGACACGCCATTCTGGGCAGGACCAGCTGTGTTCAACGCACTCACGAACGAGCGATTGCTTGACGTGGTGGAGCAGTTGATCGGCCCAGAAATCTACTCGAATCCGGTTCAACACGTTCGAATCAAGCCACCTGAAAAACTGTTGCCTAAGAACGATCTGGGCATGCCGGTCATTGGTGCCACTGCATGGCACCAAGATCACGGGGTCGTTACCGAAGAGGCCGACGAAACCAATATGATTACCACCTGGTTTTCGCTGACTGATACACCTGTCGAGTCCGGACCGCTGAACGTGGTTCCGGGCAGTCACGGCGATGGACTGCTCACTCATTGCCTGGATTACGAAGGAAATGGCCCTGAGTTTCGAGGCGGACGGCAGATTCCTCAACGCTTGTTTGAAAAACAGGTGGCCGTTCCACTACCCACCAAACGCGGGGACGTAATTTTCTTACACAAGCAACTCGTTCACGGCTCACTTGCAAATGTAAGTGATCAGATTCGCTGGAGCTTCGACCTCCGGTACAACCCGATTGGTCAAAGTACGGGGCGTGAGATTTTCCCTGGTTTTATCGCTCGCAGCCATGAAAATTCCGACAATGAACTTCGCGACGCCGAGGCATGGCGTCGATCTTGGCTTAACTGCCGTACTCGAATGGCGGCGGTAAACCAGGAAGGAATGGACGAAGTATCATTCAGCCGATGGGCGGATGGTCATCCCGATTGCGAGATGTAATCACACCAGTTGATGAGAGGTAGCTGGTGCTGCCGGTTCTCAACAGGGTAGTTCTCTTGTGGTCGTGATGTTGGTAACATGCCGTCCTGTACCGCAGCTATTCTTCGCGAAGGAATTTCACCTTATGGTCACCGCACAGCGTAAGCCGTCATTAGTCGTTATCCAACTTTCAGGCGGAAACGATGCTATGAACACGATCGTGCCGTACACCAACGGGATTTACCACGACTCTCGGAAGGCGATTCACCTTACCGAAGATAAAGTGATCGATCTGAACGGCACACTTGGTCTGAACCCGAGCATGGGACCGATGAAGAGTCTTTGGGACGCAGGCAAAGTAGCCATCGTGCAGGGTGTCGGATATCCGAAACCGAACCGGTCGCACTTCCGATCGATGGACATCTGGCACACGGCGGAATCTGACCACATAGCCAATAGCGGTTGGCTGGGTCGCACGATCCGCGAGCTGGATCCTGAGGGCAAGAACGTTATTACCGGCATCAATTTCGGTCGGGGGCTACCGAGGGCACTTCACGCCAAAGGCGTACCAGTTGCATCGGTAGGGAATCTCGAAACGTACGGTTTGATGCCGGACATCGCCGACCGAATGACGCGTGAGACGGCGGTCGATGTGTTTGCTCGCATGTATGGACCGGACGACACCCGGGATGCCGTACTTCAGCAAATTAGCGAGACTGGCATGGGTGCGTACCTAGGCGCTGATATTTTGCGAACAGCGCCTGAGCAGTATTCATCACCAATTGAGTACGAAGGCGTCCCTATCGCACAGAGCTTGCGTGACATATCACAGGTGCTGTTAGCCGATGTCGGCACCCGCGTTTTCTATACCCAGCACGGCGGTTACGACACACACGCCGGTGAACTCGAGAACCATGCGAAGTTGTGGCACGAACTTTCGACGGCAGTAAACGACTTCATTGCAGACCTCGATGAGCACGGTCGTGGTGATGACGCTGTTGTGATGATCTTCTCTGAGTTTGGTCGTCGTATCCAAGATAACGGTAGCGGAACCGATCACGGTTCTGGTGGAGTCGCGTTTGTACTTGGAAACCCGGTCAAGGGCGGCCTCTACGGCGAGTATCCGTCGCTCGATCCAAGCGAACAACTCGAAGGCGACATGAAGTTCAACAACGACTTCCGCGGCATATACGCAACGGTTCTAGACCAATGGATGGGCGTAAATCCGCAGACGATTCTGAATCACAATTACGAACAGTTCGACATGATTAGGCGGTGAGTTATGGCTAGTAAAGACGTACAACTGATGGGTCACCTTATGAGACGGGCTGGGTTTGGCGCATCACGAGAGCGACTCGACGAGTTGGTCGAACAGGGCTACGACGAAACGGTTGAAAGCTTGCTTGAGGCGGTAGATCAACCGACTCGGATGACCGACAATCTGATCCGCCGATATCACCCCGAATATTCGGGGATGATGGGTAATCAATCACCCAGCGGTAACTGGATGTACAGGATGGTTTCGACCGACGCTCCATTGCGAGAGAAGGTCGGTCTAATGTGGCATGGGATGTTCGCAACAGGCTACTCGAAATTGGCGAATGGCAAGGTGCTGCACGACCAGATCAGGATGTTCGAGCGACAAGGCATGGGCAGTTTCAAGAATCTGCTCATGGAACTGTCTAGAGACCCGGCGATGATTGTGTGGCTGGATAACTCGGAGAACCACAACGGGTCCGTGAACGAGAATTACGGGCGCGAGTTGTTGGAACTGTTCTCAATGGGGGTTGGCAATTACACCGAGCACGATGTGAAGGAAGCGGCGCGAGCATTCACTGGCTGGACGATTGGCAACACTGAGTACATGACGCTGAAATCAGCGCGGGATTCCGTTTGGCCTTACGGCCGGCTTTCTTTCCATTTCGAGTATAAAGAAGACGACCACGACAATGGCGAAAAGGATTTTTTAGGGCACAAAGGTAACCTGAACGGCAAAGACATCGTCGACATCATTTGTTCGCAACCGGCTGCTGCAGCGTTCTTGTCAAGGCACATATATAGCTTCTTCGTTGCCGACGAACCACCTGTACCGGAATGGCCATACAAACCGCCAAGGGATCCCGAAGCAATCGCAGCGTTGTCGAAAGTTTATTTCGACAGTGGCTACAACATCACAGAGATGTTGCGGTTCCTGTTCAAGTCTGATTTCTTCAAATCGGAAAGCGCTCGCTATCAGCGTGTAAAAAGCCCGGCGGAACTCGTAGCGGGCGTATTGCGCCTCACCGGTGAGTTCGATCGACCGAAGATAGACATGAACCCGACGAACCTACAGTCGACCTACATGGGGCAGTGGCTGCTAAACCCGCCATCGGTTGAAGGCTGGCACTGGGGAACAGAGTGGATCGATTCGGGCGCGCTTGTGGAGCGCGTGAACTTCGCTTCGGAACGACTGGGCAATATCGATAGTCCTGGTGTGCAGAAGCTGGTTGATCGTATGCTGGGCGACAGCAACGGCGGATCAAACGCCGAGGAGCTAGTCGTACGTGCTCTTGATGAATTGTCGATCGCTGACATTTCGGATAAGACCCGATCCGCGTTGATAGAGTTCGCCGAAGTTCAGGTAAACCAATCTGGTTCCGGTAGCGCCGGTCCAGAAGAAGTCTCGAACATTCTGAAGCTGGTTGGAGCCACTCCGGAGTTCCAACGCGCATAGTTAGCGAAATTAGTCTTATGACCACAACGGCACAGCACACGGCGATTCGACTTACCTACAACCGCACGGTTGGAGTCGCAGCAATGCAAGGTCGCGGCTTTTATTACCCATGGTCGTGTGCGGTGGCCGACGATGGCCGGTATTTTGTCCTTGGGAGGGGTTCTGATAGTGATCCGCGCGGTGTACGCATGACCGTGATGAATCTTGAGGAGGAGTATTTCGGCACATTTGGCTCGTTCGGTGAGGGCGCTGGCCAGGCGATCTGGAACGCGTCGACTGCCATCGACAGTCAGCAGCGGCTTTTCACGAGTGACGATCATTTGAATCGCATCATGGTTCGTACCCTAGAGGGTGAATTACTCGATGCTTGGGGCGAGTCCGGTACCGATGACGGCAAGCTGAATGGCCCTAACGGGCTGGCGTTCAACTCTAGCGACGAATTATTGGTCAGCGATCATTTGAACGGTCGCATCCAGAAATTCACCAGCGACGGGAAGCATCTCGCAACGATTGGCGAGTTCGGTTCGGATGATGGCCAATTGAACTTGCCCTGGGGTCTTCACGTTGATGACGATGACAATCTCTTCGTTGCCGACTGGGGCAACGATCGGATCGTGAAGTTTTCGACGAATGGTGAGTTTGTGACGAACTACGGTTCGGCTGGACGCGATGATGGCGAGTTTGACGCCCCTTCTGATGTGTGCGTTGACTCCGACGGCTATATGTACATCGCCGATTGGGGCAATCAGCGAATTCAGGTGTTGGATGCAAATGGCGCGTTTGTTCAACAGGATCGCGGTCAGGCTACGATATCGAAGTGGGCCCAGGACTTTTTAGACACAAACGTCGAGGAGAGTGCGGCCCGAGATACTTCGAATCTCGATCTCGATCTTGAATTCAATACTGACGATCCACACGAACGGTCAGCCCACATCGAAAAACTTTTTTGGGGTCCGACATCCATAACGTTCGATCACGCTGGGCACCTGCTGGTGGTTGATAGCAATCGCCACAGATTACAAGTTTTTGACATATCTGGCTCAGACTGAGTTCAGTCATTTTGTGAGCTAGTTGCCGCCCGAGAGCGCCAAGGTTTCACTTTGAGCAGGTTCTGTCAGGACTCAGTGTCGGGGCAAAATAGCATCAATGCCACATCTCGAAGGTGGTCGTTGAATTCAATTAGTCAATTGTCGGATTATGAGTTGAGTTCTGCCGGATATAATAAAAAGACCCAATCACCTTTGATTGAGTTTGCTGAAACTCAACTTACGGGGATGAAGGAATCGTCCCGCAATGGTTATGACTCCCGTAACCAGATTGCAAATGTGCTCAAAATGGTTGGAGCGACACCCAAGTTCCAGAGAGCGTCAGACGAACCTATGGCTACCACCACCAAGCCCAAAACGGGAAGACTCTCCTACAACCGCACGATCGGTATCGCGGCTATGGAAGGCCGCGGCTTTTACTACCCATGGTCGGCAGCAGTCGCTGACGATGGAAAGATATTCGTACTCGGACGAGGTTGGGGTGGCGGCCCGCAGGGCGTACGCGTGACCGTGATGAATCTTGAGGAGGAGTATTTCGGCACATTTGGCTCGTTCGGTGAGGGCGCTGGCCAGGCGATCTGGAACGCGTCGACTGCCATCGACAGTCAGCAGCGGCTTTTCACGAGTGACGATCATTTGAATCGCATCATGGTTCGTACCCTAGAGGGTGAATTACTCGATGCTTGGGGCGAGTCCGGTACCGATGACGGCAAGCTGAATGGCCCTAACGGGCTGGCGTTCAACTCTAGCGACGAATTATTGGTCAGCGATCATTTGAACGGTCGCATCCAGAAATTCACCAGCGACGGGAAGCATCTCGCAACGATTGGCGAGTTCGGTTCGGATGATGGCCAATTGAACTTGCCCTGGGGTCTTCACGTTGATGACGATGACAATCTCTTCGTTGCCGACTGGGGCAACGATCGGATCGTGAAGTTTTCGACGAATGGTGAGTTTGTGACGAACTACGGTTCGGCTGGACGCGATGATGGCGAGTTTGACGCCCCTTCTGATGTGTGCGTTGACTCCGACGGCTATATGTACATCGCCGATTGGGGCAATCAGCGAATTCAGGTGTTGGATGCAAATGGCGCGTTTGTTCAACAGGATCGCGGTCAGGCTACGATATCGAAGTGGGCCCAGGACTTTTTAGACACAAACGTCGAGGAGAGTGCGGCCCGAGATACTTCGAATCTCGATCTCGATCTTGAATTCAATACTGACGATCCACACGAACGGTCAGCCCACATCGAAAAACTTTTTTGGGGTCCGACATCCATAACGTTCGATCACGCTGGGCACCTGCTGGTGGTTGATAGCAATCGCCACAGATTACAAGTTTTTGACATATCTGGCTCAGACTGACCATTCGGACCTGGATCGATCAGGTCTCGAGTTCGAGCGATTCGAGATTGACAGCGATTGCGGTCTCCAAGATTAATCACCCACCGTAACCTTGGGTAGCGTTGGCTAGGAATGATGAGCGGAATTGGACGCCCCATTTGCCTTCGATCTTCGTGAAGATCCAGAGAGTGTCGAAGCCGTTGTACTCGGTGCCATCTTTGTGCTGGCGTGACTGACGAATGACTAGGTGGACCTTTTCGGGTCCGGCTTGAGTAGCTGCTATCGACTTGGTGATCGTCGTGTGCCAGCCTTCGGCAACAAGTGCCTTGGTCATTTCATCCTGGGGTGCCCGGAATTCTTCGCTTGTCTCCCACCGCTGAAATTGCGAACCCGAAAGTCGCATGTGGGGGAAGTGCATCTCGGCGATCATCGCATCAGCATCGCGATCGTTGAAGGCCTGCGCCCAGCGGGTGAATGTGTCGATAGCTTCCTGTCCGGGGTTACTCAACGTCTGCTCCTAAGTGATGTCACGAAATACATTCTGCCAGAGGTCCAATGAGGACAGTGTTCTGTACGTGCATTCGAGTGCTGGCGAGAATACGATAGCGCAGCCCGGGCCAATTTCGGTGCCGGAATTTGCTGAACGATGCACTGGAGCTCCGTACCGAAATCGCTAAACGAATCTAATCAGCCCAAGAATTCTCTAAAAGAAAAAGTGGCTAGCCACACACCATGCTTATAACCAAAGTTGAAACCATCCATGTCGACGAGTTCTGGCAGATGTGCTGGGTTCGTGTTCACACCGACTCCGGCGAGATCGGACTTGGCGAAACCTGGTACCTGCCTAAATCCGTCGCGGCAGTCGTTCACGAAATCTTCGGACCAACGCTAATTGGTCGAGACCCAATGGATCGAGAAGGTATCTGGGACGAGCTGTTTAAGCTCGCCGGAATTTTCACCTACTCAGGCGCTGAACTACGAGCACTCTCAGCCATCGATATCGCTCTATGGGACGTCGTAGGGCAAACACTAGACCAGCCGATTTACAACCTTCTCGGCGGAAAATCCAGAGACAAAATCCGTATCTACAACACGATAGGAAGTTACGGTAGCTGGCAGGACAACGAGTTCGAACAGCGCGATCCGGTCGGACTCCTGCAAAGCCTGATCGACGAAGGAATCACAGCGGTCAAGGCGTACTACATGGCTCCGTACGCCGCTGAATCGGGAGGAAATTTCGTTTCGGCAAAGCAGATCAAAGAAGGGCTTGCTCCTTTAGCGAAACAGCGCAAAGCGCTAGGCGACCAAATCGAGATCGCTCACGATGGCGGCGGCCAATGGGCGCTCGCACCCGCGATTCGCATCACGCAGGCGATGGACGAGTACGACCTGATGTGGCAGGAGGAGATGATTCATCCTGTGAACGTCGAGACGCATCTAAA
>JAPYUK010000013.1:0-38089 GCA_029936155.1 Dehalococcoidia bacterium
ATCTTGTACGGAGAAACTTCTGATCTGTGTGACTTTCATATGTGTTGAACTCTAGTACGATCGTCAATTCGGATTGCTTGTTAGTTTTTGCGTCATCGGGCCGCCGGTAGTGTAACTCTTAGGTATACGTAATTACGCATATCCATAAGGTGAAGTAATTTGATTTGGAATCATGTTTTACGGTTTAACGCCAGAACCACCGGAGTGACGATATTCATAATATATTCATTAGTCATGTATATATTTCGTAAAATCAAACGGCTTATCGTTTGTAACGATTTCAAACTGGTGTTTGGATGCAAAAAATCGATCATGCATCGGATTCTGGAATATGGTAGGGTCTGGCAAGGGTCGGAATGTGAGCGAGGATATAGCGTAAATGTGTCGTATCCATCAACGTTCTAACGACCATCTAAAACAAGGAGAAAATATGTCTTTAATCACAGGTGCAGGCCGTTCCGGGCTAGACCCAGTAGGTAAGTGGTCGCTAATTCTTGCTCCCATTTTGTTTATTGTTGGCGGCATTATGACTGCCCCTTTTGGTTCTTATCACTCGGGACTTGTGGGAGATATCGCAGCGAATGGTGAGACTGCCAAGCTCGGATTAACTATAGGCATCATTGGTGTTGCCTTATATGTGCGATCGATTCTGGGTTTGACTTCAATTACTCCTGAAGCAGGTAATGCTCTGGCGCGCATGAAGATTGCAAGCGCAGGTGCGGTCGCATTATTGGCTATTCTGACGGTACAAACCGGAATGGCGATGGGAATTGCAGGAGGCGACACGAGTATTGGTGGCGCGTTCCTTGGAGTCCAGACAGCAGGGACTATAGTAGCGTTGCTTACGGTAATACCTCTTGCTGGCGGCCTTGCTGCCGGTGGCTTGGTAAGTAAATATTTCGGTTGGGTACTGCTCGCGTTAGCCGTGGTTGGACTGATAACCGTTTTGGCGATTGGTCTTGACACAGAGACCGGAGGGCTTATTAATGGTGTCCTTCAGGGTGTTTGGGGGATTGTGATACTCGTTATCGGAATCATCATGATCAATGGAGATGGCGACTAAATAGCTTCCGTATAGCTTTTTTGAGAGGTGCGCAAGTTGCGCACCTCTCATTTTTTAAGCAATCTGACAGTGTATTAGCTTACGGTTGTTGTTGTTTGTTTTCTTGCCCTGGATATCTTCGATCTAATACATGGCCTACCACTCTGGTAGGCCATTCTTTTTTGGCAAGTTAAATGGTCTTAATCGGTTAATCAGCGAAATAGCTACCACCGTTTGGCGAGATTGTTTGACCAGTCATGTAGTTTTGCTCGTCCGATGCGAGCATTACGGCAATCGAGGAGACATCTTCTACTTGCCCAGGACGTTTCAGAAGGGTTAGCCCTACAACGTTTTTTCCGCCTCCACCACGTAGTTCTTCTCTAGTCAGGTCGGTTTCTATTATTCCTGGTGAAATGGAGTTGACGAGGATATTGTGGTCCGCTCCCCATCGAGCTAGTACTTGAGTCAATGAGATCAGACCCGCTTTTGACGCAGCGTAATGTGCCGTCGTTGGACCCCCGTATAATCCGCTTACAGAAGCGATATTGATGATCCTTCCTCCGCCCATGCCGACCATTATCGGGAGAATTTCTTGAGATACCAAGAACGGACCTTTGAGGTTGACGGCCATGATGTCGTCCCAGTCTTTTTCAGTGACGGTGTCAATCGGCCCTTGTCGGTTTATTCCCGCGTTGTTGACGAGGACGTCAACCCGTCCTTCTGCATCCGATATTTGTTTTAGCCAATCTTTAATCGACTCACGGTTTGTGACTTCAACACGATGCATGTAGGCATGACAACCAAAACTGGTAATTTCTTCGTATGTTTCTTTTGCTGATTCCTCCTGTGTGACGTAGGTAATGCCAACCGCTTTGGCACCTTCCTTCGCAAAGGCAATAGCCATTGCTTTTCCTAGCCCGCGATTGCCCCCGGTGATAAGGCAAACTTTCCCATCTAATCGATTAGCCAATATGTTCCCTGATTTTTACTTGACGTGTTAGTTACTGTTCTAGCCTAAGCTTTGATGTTTCGGATCTGTTCCGGGCGCGAGACGCAAGGGTTAACAGATAAGTGTTTGTGAGTTGTGAAATGGAGCTATTTCCAGTTCACTTCACCGGGTTCTATATCTTTGATCCAGAGTCCTGCCCCTTCTCGCCGGGGGAATGGGAACCCGGGTTTACGATTAAAGTCAACTGACTGTAAAGCGTTGATCTTGTCCTTGTTTACGCTTATGCCGAGACCGGGAGTGTTCCCAATGACAATCCATCCATCTTCTATGTGGTTATCCCAACTCTCGAAAGCATCTTCTCGTCCAGGATCGACGACTTCCATCATGTTGTGATTTGGCAATGCTGCAGCGAGATGGGCCATGAAGTTGGCCGGGCAGTTCATCATTGTTACGGGAAGCTCATATGCGTAACACATGTTGGCTACCTGACGTGCACCCGTCACACCTGAGTGCCCGAAACCGATATTGGCGACGTCGATTGCTTGTTGTGATATCAATGGGTACATTTGCCCGACGTCATTGAGGTTCTCGCCCGACGCAACTGCAGTTGACACGTTGCGAGAGACCTGCTTCAAACCGTCGAAGTCCCATCGGCGTGCCGGCTCTTCAGCCCAGAAGAGATCGAAGTGCTCTTCGATCTGGTTTATGTACCGTATAGCTTGTTTTGGCGACCAGTATTCGTTTGTATCGATCATTAAATACGGACGGTTTTTAACTTTACGAAAGGCATCGTTCATGATTCCGATCCGTCGAAGGTCATCTGTCATATTTAGGCCGATTTTGATCTTGCCGCCATCGATGCCCATATCGGCCATGCGCGTGTAGAACGCATGAAGCTCGTCGTCTGACAGGTTGTAACCAATGTCAGATGCGTATGCCTTCGCCCGACCTTCTCGTGCGCCCAGGGTTTGCCACAGCGGCTCATCATTGAGCTTGGCCTTGAGATCCCAAAGGGCAATATCGATCGCAGCGATCGCACCGTTTACTTCGCCCTCATTGTTTCCTTTGTGCACCCAGTCGACCATGTTTTTCCACAGTCCGACAACGCCGCGTGGGTCTTTTCCTTCGATGACGTGAAACAGGCTTTCGACGGCGCTGTTACCTGCCGGGGCAATTCCGCTGATTCCTTCATCGGTGTCGATCCATAGGACGGCTAAAGTCATCAAGTCGTCGCCAGCAGGGTAGTTGGAATCGCCAATTGCCCTATCTAGCTTCTGGACGAACGTTTCTAATCTATATCCAGTAATTTTCATTTTCTTATTTCTTGGTAGTTCGGGTTGAGGTGGGATGTAATGGCTGTTGAATTACTGCGTTTTTGATCCATGGGCGGGCACGTAATGTTCGCCATTTACACCGGTGGCGGCAGCGGCGACTTCTTCAGCGGTTGGCGGGTTGTCCCAGAGACCAGCCCCGGGGCGTCGCCCGAACGGCGACGGGCCTGCTGATGCGGTTACTTTTTCTACCTTTTGCTTTGCGAGTGCCTCGAGATCGAAGCTGACACCGGTGCCGGGCTGGTCACCACAGACGGCCCAGCCATCGACGATCTTGATATCTGACGTCATCACACCGTCATCGGGCGTGGCGTTCTGGGCTTCCAGAGTTAGGAAGTTAGGAATCGCTGGTGCAAGTTGGGCGTTCATATTTCCGGGCGAACCGCCGAGAGTAATCGGTAGCTCGAAACCGTAGGCAGCATCGGCAAGCTGGAGTGCGCAAGTAATTCCTGTCATCCCGTGGCTCACCTGAACAACGTCGGCGGAACGGTTATGGAAGTAGGGAAGGAAGTCGCCAAGTGAGTCGAGGTTCTCACCTGCACAGACCGGCGCCTTGATCTGATCAGAAATCCTGCGAAGACCCAGAAAATCCCAGCGGCGCGCTGGTTCTTCAACCCATGCGATATCGAACTGCTCTTCCATTTCACGGACTTTCCGAATCGCCATTTTTGGGTTCCACACCTCGTTGGCGTCGATGTAAAGAATCGGATTGTCTGTGGCGCGCTCGAGACCCTTTTTCATTCGGCCGATTCTGCGGAGATCGGCGTCCTGGTCGAGTCCCACCTTGAGTTTGCCCCCCTTGAATCCATGTTGGTCGGCCATCATGCCGTACCAGTCTTCGATCCCATCGTCTGAGAGCGGCGAGTCGAGCCCGGACGCGTATGCGTGTACTTTCGGATTCGATCCACCGAGTGTCTTCCACAACGGTTCGTCGTTCGCCTTCGCCTTCAGATCCCACAGTGCAACGTCGAGAACGGCGATAGCGTCGTTCACCACACCGTCGTGCCCCGCCTTGAACGCACGGTCGACCATGCGTTTCCAGAGTCCGGTAACCCGCCGGGGGTCCTCTCCGATCAGCATTCCCTCAACCATCGATTTGATCTGAGGACCTGCACCACCGCCACCGAACGATACGCCGGTAAGTCCTTCATCGGTGAACAATTCGAGGACGTTCGAGCTGCCTCTGATCCTGCCTGACGGTGAGTTGGCATCGCCCATTCTCCGGTTTAGTGGGAATTCATAAAGGGTTATGGCGTATCCGGTGATCTTCATTATGTGTCCGTGTTCGGGGTGACTTCGGTCAATTAATTTGACTACTGCAATATTGCGACCGCGCTGGCCGACCGAGTTTAGGCACCGTGTTGCACATGGTCAACGGCTCAGACCATCAGAAGCTGTGAACCGGCAATCGAAATACAAGCGTGCTTGTTGAAAATCAATCGAAATCTGCACTAAGTCCAGTCTGTATCCAATCTCGACTCAGCAGTATCGTTAATTCACCTATAGAACCAGTCCGGGCGGTTTGCGCGCCGTTCAAGTGCCAATTGTCTGGACACCGCAATACATTTCCGGAGTTTGAAATGCATCGCCCGTCCCTGATAGCCCTCATAGCCGTCACCGTATTATTTGTCGGAGCATCTCTACCTGCCCGAGCCGCCGATCCTGTCGGCGAAAACGGCGTGATGGTGATCCTCATCGACCAGGGCGCATCGCCCATTCAACGTGACCTTGATGCCGCCGAAACTGTTGCTCTGAGCATTGCTCGGGGAACAGCAGCAGGAACGATCGCTTCGGCATCGTACGGCGTCAAAATCGCCGAACTCAACACTGCAGAATCGGGTCCGGACGGCACCCGGCTCGTACACGACGTGATCACCTCAGTACGTGCGCTCGACATCGGACCGGCACGATCCGACCAGTTCGCTGCACTTACAGATTCGTTCGCATTCCTGTCCCGGATCGACGCGGTCCCGGGTTCGAGAGTTGCTTTTATTACTTCAGGACGAATCCTTGGCGAATCTGAGGGCACACGAGATCGACTCCGAAGCGTTGCAGATCTTTTCGCTTCCGAGGGATGGGTAATCGATGTAGTGACCCTTCCATCGGCCGAGCCTGTTCTTCGTGATCTTTTGAGTGGCCTTTCCACAGGCTCAGACGGCGTGTTCTACGACACTGGAACGGCCACCGGGTTCGCAAGGCTATTTGAAGATTATTCGCAACTCACGCTCGAAGGAGCGATGGACGTCGAGATGCACGACAACACAGCAGCCGTCGTAACACTCGATATCGCACCACACACTACAGAATTCACAACGGTATTCGTTCGTCAGCACGCTGGTGTCGACGTTGCGGTGTTCTCGCCAAGCGGTGCCCGCGCTGCTGCTGTGATGGAAAACGTCGATATTCGAGAGATGCCGTCTGCAGTCATAGTCCGAATCTACTCACCGGTACCCGGCAACTGGAGCCTGCAGGGTGTAGGCCCGGCTTCGAAGCTGGTTGCCAGCGTTGATATCAGCAATCCGCTGGAACTTCGACTGATCGAACAGCCGCCTATACCAGTGGGCGAAGCTTCCCTCATGGAGGCTGCGGCATTCAACGGAAATCCTGCACAACTGCTCTCTGGAGCTGTGATCGAAGCAACTATCACTAAAGCAAACGGAACGACTGAAGTTGTGGCTCTCAACGACAGAGGTGAAGTTGGCGACCGTCTCGCCAACGACGGAATTTATTCAGTACAGCTGAGTGCGCCAAAATCGCAGGGGATCAACGACGTTTCGCTGGAACTGTCTTGGACTGAGTATGCTGCGGTTCTTCGCAGCAATACTGCGTACCGTAGTGAGTCGTTCCCAACTCTCAGCATGACGTCGGTTACAGATGTTGAATCGTTCCGTGGAGAATATTCCACAGTGGCCAGAGTTCAGGTACGTGCGGGTGACTACCCGTATCTCACCAGCCCGGCGGACCTCAGTGCTGTACTTACAGGTGCTGATGGAATGCTCGAAGCAATCGTACTTACTGTGGACGAACCGGAATCGGGCCTAGCGTGGGAATTCGATATTGCGGCGATCATTCCCGAATCCGGTGCATATGAAGTTGAAGTAATGCTCGTAAGCAACTACGAAGGGCGTGAGTACACCCGGACTGCTCCACTTGCCACATCGACGGCGCTCATACTCGATGAACCTGCTCTCATACTCGGCCTGCCCATATGGCTGGTCGCTATGACCGGCGCGTTATTGGTACTCATTGCCGGATTCACCCTCTGGGTATTGCAGAAGACTTCACCGTTTGGCTACATTGTGGATGACACCGATCGAGTTGTTGTCGACTTCTCCAAGTTGAACCGAAGCATGTCACGACGCCTCCTTTCAAGGAACGTGATCGATGCCGCCGAAGTTGCCGATCTTCCGTTCCGCGGTGGTAAGTTCAAGTTCAGCGGTTATGGGCTAAAACTCACTCACAGGAGAGCAGAAGGTGACCCTTCGATGCGAGTCGATAGCCGCCCGGCGGGTCCTGAAATCGATCTCGCTGAGAATGTATGGCTAGGTGTTGGCGGTCGGCTGCTTACGTTCCAGGTGGAAAGCGGGCAACATGTAACTGTGCCTGCTGCGGAACAGGTCGGCGATGACGAGAGCCAGAGTGATGAAAATATGGTTATCGACACCAATCCAGCCGGCGCTGGTGATTAGTTCCCAGCTTCCACAACGAAACTAAAACTGTCCACTGTATACGAGTAGCCAGTTTGCTATTGCGTAGTTCCGAAGAACTCTATTTTTCGTTAATAACGATCATTTGGATCAAGTCACCGGGTTCGGGGTCACTCATCGGATCGCGCTCTCGAATCGCCTTCACAACCTCCATGCCGCTGATGATCTTGCCGAACACAGTGTGTCGACCATCGAGGTGAGGTGTGGGTCCCAGTGTGATGAAGAACTGGCTGCCGTTGGTGCCGGGTCCGGCGTTTGCCATGGAAAGTACGCCTTCTGAATCGTGGCGGAGTTTCGGACTGAACTCATCGCCGAAACGGTAACCGGGACCACCCGTTCCAGTGCCTTCCGGATCGCCGCCCTGAACCATGAAGCCCGGGATAACACGGTGGAAGGTAGTGGCGTCGTAAAACTCTGCACGAGCCAAATTGATGAAGTTCTCGACGGTTAGAGGGGCGTCGTTTGCGTACAGCATGATTTCGAACTCACCACGCTCTGTTTTGAACGTGGCTGTGTACGACTTCGAGCTGTCTAGATCACCAGATGGTGGGGCTAAATCGGCCATGATTTCTCCTGAGGAAAGTCAGCTGTTTCTAAACGGGACTTTCGTTGATTAACTTTCGGAAATTGTGATGGAATTGATGAGATCGCCGAGGGTTTGAGCGGTCGCTGGATTTCGAAGCTTGATACCCATCGCATTGTCGAGACCCTCAACAACCTCGCCAAATACGCTGTGTACATCGTTGAGGTGGGGTGTCGGGGCGAATGTAATGAAAAACTGACTGCCATTCGTGTTCTTACCCGAGTTTGCCATGGAAAGAACTCCGGGCTTGTCGTGGCGGCGAGTTGCATCAAATTCATCACGGAATTGGTATCCAGGTCCACCTGAACCGGTGCCTGTTGGATCGCCACCTTGGGCCATGAAGTTTTCCAGTACTCGATGGAACATCGTACCGTCGTAGAAGCCGATGGTTGCGAGGTTGATGAAGTTTTCCACTGTGAGAGGTGCCTCATCATCGAACAGCAACACCTTGAACGTGCCAGCCTCGGTGTCGAACGTTGCCGTGTAGGTCTTCGAGGTGTCGAGATCTCCTGAAGGCGCGCGAGCTTCGTCTCCGACCTTCATCACAGCTTCGGTTTGGGAGCTATCGGTAGCAGCCGGAGCGCTTGCCCGAGTCGCAGTTGCGATCGCGGTTGAATCCGGATCATCGCCACCGCAAGCCACGAGGGTAAGCGCTGAGATGAGCGACAGTGAAAATAGTGCTAACAACCGTTTCATTCTGTTCTCCACATGATTATTTAGTCGGGTGCATATGTGAGTTGCGCCCTGAGTGAAATTCACAAGCCAAAAAGTATAACCAACAACATCGTGCAACAGTCCTTTGGGAGCCTGTTTCGACTTTATCTGGCGTGCATCGCTCCTATAATGTTCGTTCATGTCAGCAACTGAGAACAAATCTTTAAATTCGACGCTTCCCGAATCTAAGCCCGGTTCTGGTCAAATATCCGGCGAACGTTTGGTAGAGCTGTACCGAACGATGGTGCTCAGTAGGTATCTTGACCAGCGGGTGTGGCTGCTCAATCGGCAGGGAAAAGCGGCAATAGCGGCTTCTGCTCAAGGACATGAAGCGGCACAAGTTGCGTGTATCGAGGCGACTGATCCTTCGAGGGACCACTACCTGATCTATTACCGGCAGTTCACAGCTATGGTTGCCCTCGGTACAGAGCCGGAAGAGATGCTTCGAGGCTTTCTCGCTAAAGAAGGCGAACCGATGAGTGCAGCAAGGCAGTTCCCGCTCCACGGTGCACATCCTAGAGTCGATCTTTTCAACTTTTCGAACGTTATTGCGACTCAATTGCCCCAGGCTGCCGGCGTCGCGCTCGCAGACAAACTGAAGGGCTTAGATGCCGTAACAGTGGTCTATTTCGGTGATGGGGCTTCATCGCAGGGGGACACCCACGAGGCGATGAACTTTGCTGGGGTGCATAAACTTCCTGTGATCTTCTTCTGCGAGAACAATCGATACGCCATTTCGGTGTCGATCGAGAAGCAGATGGGCATTGAAAGCGTGGCCAGTCGGGCCGCTGGGTATGGATTCCCTGGTGTTCGGGTCGATGGCGCTGACGTTGTCGCTGTGCACGAAGTGACTAAAACCGCAGTTGAGCGAGCAAGGGCAGGGGACGGACCAACTCTTATCGAAGCGTCTGTAGAGCGCCTATTGCCCCACACGACCGATGATGACCACACTCGATATCGTTCGACCGAAGATATTGAACAGATGTCGAAGCGAGATCCGTTACTCATTCTTGCTGAGCTTTTGAAGCGCCGAGACCTGATCACTGAATCGCAAGATGAAGAGATTCACGATAAAGCCAAGAAACGAGTGAACGTCGCTACGGATACCGTTGATGCGGAGGCGTTTCCGAACGTCGATACGATGTTTGAACACGTAGTCGAGAACACGCGAGGTCATGCCTAATGGCAGAAATGACCGTGATCGAAGCAGTTCGCGACACCATGTTCGCCGAAATGCGCCGAGACGACTCGGTGATACTGCTTGGTGAGGATGTGGGAAGTCGAGGCGGAGTATTTCTTGCGTCGGACGGCCTGATCGACGAGTTCGGCGAGAGTCGGGTCATTGATACGCCACTGGCTGAGTCATCGATTGCCGGTGTTGCGCTCGGCGCTGCCGTGAATGGTCTCCGCCCGATCGCTGAAATACAGTTTGCCGATTTTATGTGGCCTGCGATAAACCAGCTTATCGGCGAGGCATCGAAGGTGCGGTACGGAACCAACGGTGTGAAGACAGCGCCGATGACCGTACGAGTACCGTACGGCGGCGGAGTCAGAGGCGGCCTGTACCACTCCCAGAGCATCGAAGTGCTATTCGCCCACACTCCCGGCCTCTCCGTTGTAGCTCCCGCTACGCCCTACGATGCGAAGGGACTGCTGGCGACCGCGATTAGAACCAATGATCCCGTGATCGTGCTCGAACACAAGCGGACGTATCGTTTGGTGAAAGGCGAGGTGCCAGTTGAGGATTACACGATCCCGATTGGAAAAGCCGAGATCAAACGTCCTGGTACAGATATGACGTTGATCACGTATGGCCTGATGTTGCACTACTCGCTTCAGGCGGCAGAGATGGCCGCGGCGAACGGTATTGATGTGGAAGTGGTCGACCTGCGCACGTTGCGGCCTCTCGACGCAGATGCCATCGCAGAGTCGTCTTCCCGAACTGGTAAGGCGCTCATCGTGCAGGAAGACACACCTGCGGTCAGTATCTCTTCTGAAGTCGCAGCGATTATTGGCGAGCGGTGCTTCTTCGATCTCGACGGTCCGATCACCCGACTCGGCCCTCCAGAGATTCCGCCAATGCCATTTTCACCGATTCAGGAGGCAGCGTTTATGCCATCGCCTGAGAAGATTCTCGATGCGATCACCAAACTGGCGGAGGTGTAGCGATGGCATTCGAGATTGAACTGCCTCACGTAGGTGAATCTGTAACCGAAGCTGTGATCGGCAAATGGCTGAAACAACCGGGTGACAAGGTTGAAAAGTACGACCCGCTCGTCGAAGTAATCACCGACAAGGTGAACATGGATGTGCCGTCTCCTGCTGTTGGCATTCTCACTCGAATAATCGCTGAAGAAGGCGATACGGTTCCAATGGGAGCTGTTATAGCTGAAATGGATGCGGCGGAAGGTGAAGTCAGTACGCCTGCATCCGAACCGACAGCAGCTGCGGAATCTCCTCTGGCAAGTCGTATAGGGGCACTCGTTCAAGGTGCAAACGTTGGACCAACCGGCGGCGAATTTCTTGATACCAGTCTCGCGGCAACTGACCAAACTGCCCCGGAGCGCGCTGAAACTGTGAGCGCAGGAAATTCTGGCGGCTCAACTGGTAGGCAAAAAGGCTTCTCCCCAGTAGTCACTCGACTCGCCGCCCAGCATGCGATCGATCTGAATAGGCTGACAGGAACGGGTCTCGGTGGCCGGGTTACCAAAAAGGATGTACTGGCAGCGGCAGAAACTGGTGCATCGAGTGCTGGTTCGGGCACAGTGCCTGAAGCAGCACTCGATGATCAAATCATCGAACCCACGCCGATTCGCAAGATGATCGCTGATCACATGGTCAAGTCGATGTCCGAGATCCCCCACGCATGGTCAGCAATTGAAGTAGACGTTACAGGGATGGTCGAGTGGCGAACTGCCAACAAGGACACGTTCGAAGCGAACAACCGAGTGAGGCTGACGTATCTGCCAATAACACTCTCGGTGGTTGCAGATGCGTTGAAATCTAACCCACGAATCAATTCTAGTTGGATCGAAGGCAATATCATCCTCAAAAATGCCGTGAATGTGGGCGTGGCAGTCGCTGCGGCAGAAGGTCTTGTGGTGCCGGTGGTTCACGAGGCGGCTGGGTCGACAATCGTTGAACTGGCCGGCAAACTTTATGGAGTAGTGAACCGTGCTCGATCTGGCTCTATGACGCTGGACGACGTTCAAGGTGGTACTTTCACGCTGAACAACACGGGGGCACTCGGATCGGTTTGGGGCGGTGCAATCATCAACCATCCTCAAGCCGCCATTTTGACTACCGAAGCGATCGTAAAGCGGCCCGTGATTGTGTCGGTTGACGGCACTGATTCGGTCGAAATCCGTTCGATGATGAACATCTGCCTCTCGTTCGATCATCGAATAGTCGATGGTGCGGAGGCCTCGGACTTCCTGCAGTCTGTGAAATCCGGACTAGAGGCAATCTCTCTTTCATCTGATCTCAGATGAAAGGCAATCCCGAACTCAGTCGGCGCCTACTTCACGCGAATTGGCTTGGGACTCTGGCGTACAGCGACGCTCTGGAATTACAGCACTCGACAATGGCCGAGCGTAAATCAGATTCGCTCCCAGACACACTTCTACTGCTCGAACACCCGCACGTGATTACCTACGGAAGAAGGGCAGACGACTCACATTTGGTTACGCCTCGCACCGAACTGAAGCGACTTGGCGTCGAGATATTCGAAACTGATCGCGGAGGCGAGGCGACTTATCACGGACCCGGCCAATTGGTTGGCTATCCAATCATCGATGTGAGAGTGGCAGAGCTGGGTCCTGTGACGTACGTGCACCTATTGGAGCAATCGATTATCTACACCCTCGCTGAGTTCGAAATCGAAGCGCACGTTATAGACGGTGAAACCGGTGTCTGGGTTGGCGGCAATCCGAACGAAAAGAAAGTGCCATGCGTTAATCCGTCCGGTAAGAAAATCGCAGCTATTGGGGTTCGGATATCCGGTGGCGTAACCATGCATGGCTTCGCTTTAAATGTATCGACCGACCTCACTTATTTCCAACACATTATTCCCTGCGGAATGCCGGACTTACCGTTCACGACGATTGAACGTCAGACAGGTAGTGCTGCTTCGGTTAGATCTTGCGCCGAAACCTTTGCCAGGCACCTTGCGCTGAATCTCGATCGAGAATTGAGCTGTCCGGGCGAGTAGCGATCTAAATAGTCGGCGCAGCATTACTCGAGAATCGTTCTCAAAATCGTTGTCAGGTCACAGGGTGGCTAAGTGTCGACTCCAACACTAATCGGGCTTTCATCTTCGATTATATTGGTAGTAGGGCGTATGCCCTACTACCAATAACTACATAACAAATCTTTGTACCCTCAGGCCGGGGTCACCCATACACTTTGAGTAGTAACCCAACAATACGGAGATCGTCCTGATCGGCAACGCACAAGTCATACCGCACGCACCTTCACGTTCTCACTCTCGGCCTTATTGGAGCCTCTCTCTTTTTCTACTACTCGGCGTTGCTGCTTTGGCGCTGACTGCCTGCTCATCACCGGCGGTTGCTGAGTTCAGTGCAACCAACAACTCAGGCAACGCTCCTCTGGATGTTTCATTCATTTTGGGTGAGATGGCAGATGCCGACAGCTACAGTTGGGATTTTGGCGATGGATCGGGTAGTACCGAACTTGAGCCATCCCACACATTTCAGGACGCCGGCGCGTTTAGTGTTCGGCTGACTGCCACCAGAGGTGATTCAACCGCTGTGGCAGATACAACGATCACCGTTGAGGCCGGAGAAGCTGGTTGGTTGGTGATCGAGGGCGGTGACGAGTCGGTTGAGTCGTTCGAGACGACCCAGTTCACGGCGGCTGCGTTCGATGTGCTCGGCAATCCGATAACAGATGCCGTGCTCAACTGGAACGTTGATTCAGCAGCCGGTGAAATCGACGACTCCGGCCTGTTCACAGCCGGAACCAATTTAGGCAGCTTCGATGACGCAATATATGTGACGGTCGAGCGTCTGGGCGTTACGGTCTCTGAGGATGTCGATATTCAGGTTGTCGAAGGGCCGCTGCATACATTTTCAATCGAACCAGTCACTCTGGTTCTTCAGGCAGGGCGCACACAGACCATTTCTGTCCAGGCAGTAGATGAGGCCGGGCATGATCTCGATTCAGCACTGGTGTTGTTTACGACCGCCCGAGAAGAAGACACAGTAAATTCGACCGGACTGTTTTCGGCAGGTTTACTGGCATCGGTAGAGTTGGAAGATCTTCTGTTTATTGAGGTTGAACTCGATGGTGTCGTGATCGAAGCTACCGTGACCGGAACCGTTCAACCGGGAATACTGGATCAGGTGCATGTGTCTGTAATGCCGAGAAGTTTGGGTGTCGGTGAATCGCATCAACTCGAGGCATTCGCTACGGACCGTTTCGGCAACAAAACCGAGTTAGACGAACTTCAGTGGAGTGTCAGCCACCCTGATATCGGATCGATTAGCGATTCTGGACTATTTACTGCAGGCTCAGCCGCCGGTTCGCACGTGAAAGAAGGGATCATCGCCCGTGGCATCTTGAATGGCGTCGAGTCGGTCAAGCTTTCGCCAGTCATGATTTCAGGTGGAAACGCTGTATCGATCCACATCTTTCCAGAATCCGACTCTGTCCCGATCGGTGCCGGATCTCCGTTCGTAGTCCTGGCACTCGACGAACATGGAAACGTGCTCGATATCGACGAAGATCAGTATGTATTCAGCTACTCAACAGCGGGTAGAGGTACAGAGCCGGCGGTATTCATAGCTGGCTACGAGATCGGTGACTTCGAGAACGCTATTACCGTCACACTCCCTGCCGGTTCGTCCGGGAACGAATCTGAACTCACCGCCCAGTCAGACGTTAGCATCAGGCAACGCTCGTCGAACATCATCGCAGTAGAGGTGATAGATCAAGACGGTGGTGGAATCTTCTTCATCGATCTTGAAACGGCGCAAATCGGCTCGGCCGACGTCGATTTCCACGAGAATGGTGCCGTTGAGTTGTCCCCCGGATGGTGGCCTGATGGTTCACGACTGGTGTACGTCTCCGATCCCACGGGTGAGCTTCAGATTTACACGCTAGAACTATCCACACGAGAGATCGTCCCGCTCACTGATTTCGCCGGTGGTGTCTCGATGCCTAATATTTCGTCCGATGGAACTGAGATTGTGTTCGTTAGCCTGGCAAACGACGAGTGGCAGATCTATGTCGCCGAGATTCCAGAGGATGTCGGCACCAACCCAATCACGCTCGAAGACTCGCGACTGATTTCCGATGACGCTGTCGCCCAGCATATCCTGCCATTCTGGTCATCTGATAGCACACAGATCCTCGCATCGCAAAATACTCCTGACGGACAGGTTCGAGTGATGCTGTTCGACCCAAAAGCCGAAACGCCACCAGAGATTATTGGGCCGTTTGGAAGCGTTGGTTTTGGCTGGAATTCAGATGGTTCAGGTGTTCACGTTGGACTCGCGACCGCTGAAGGTGCACTCGATTTGGGAACGCTGTATATCACCAGCAATGAAGCTGAATTTATCGAATCGAATCTGGAGTTTCACGTTGCCGCGTGGGCGCCGGACGATTCTGAAGTCGTGATGATCGACTCGCTGCTCGGTGCTGGTTGGATTGTGGATTCAGATGGCACAGGGCTGAGAAGAATCGTCAGTTCAGAGCAGGTGCCAACCCGCATGTCATGGCGACCGAGGGCATACGGCGATCCAGTGCCGCTTCCGGCATTTGAGGGTGAACCGTTGATGCTAACCGCCGGAGATGCGCCCAGAGCGCCGGTTGGGGCGTTGGATACCACTCTTAGTTACTCGGCTGTAATTTCTACCGATGCGGGCGAGATTACGGTTGATCTGTTCGACGATCTGGCTCCGATGACAGTAGAGAATTTCATCAACCTGTCTCGAATCGGCTTCTACGATGGCCTGGATTTCCACCGGGTCCTAGAGAATATTATTTCGCAGGCTGGAGATCCGCCAACCGACGCGGATGGGCCTGGGTATATCTTCAACGACGAGTTCAGCCGCGAGCTCCAGCACGATGCCGCTGGAGTGCTCTCGATGGCGAATGCGGGATCGAACACTAACGGTAGTCAGCTCTTCTTTACCCACAGCGCGGCGCGTTGGTTGGATGCCTACGATGATGGAATCGCGAAAAACTGCGCCGACGATCTGGTTTCCTGCCATTCGGTATTCGGTCGCGTTACCAACGGTTTGGAGATTGTCACAGGCATGTCCGAGCGCGATCCTGAGACGGCGACCGAGCCGGGTGTGAAGATTCTTAGTATTTCGATTATCGAAAGCTAAATTCACACATCCTTCTACGCGAGCCGCACCAATATTTCTACAGTAGTCAGCAATTAGTTCTGGCACGGAGACTCGCTTGTCAGCACGATCCCAAATTCGTAGCCACATCACGCATCTTGAATGTTCACTCTCCGGTGAACCATGTGGGCACGAGGTTCCAACACGCCTCAATCCTAAGAACGGCAAGCCCTATCTGGCGCGCTACGATCTCGCCAAAGCTGCTGAAACCCTGACGAAGGATTCGCTTGCAGAGCGAGAGTCGAACATGTGGCGATATCGCGAAGTGATGCCAGTGATCGACCCCAGCTACATCGTGACACTCGGCGAAGGCTTTACACCGTTGCAACACGCCGAGCGACTCGGCAAACATCTTGGAATGAAATCACTTCTTATTAAGGATGAAGGCGTAAACCCGACCGGGTCGTTCAAAGCCCGCGGACTTTCGGCTGCGGTCTCAAAGGCATATGAGCTAGGCGAAATGAAGCTGACGATGCCATCGGCTGGCAACGCCGCCGGGGCGATGGCGGCCTACGCTGCTCAGGCTGGCATGGAAGCACATGTCTACATGCCCAAAGACGCACCAATGGCGAATCAGCTCGAGTGTGTTGCTTATGGAGCAGAGCTCAATCTCGTGGATGGCTTCATTACTGATGCAGGACGCATCTCTGGCGAGGCTGCCGAAAAGCATGGGCTATTCGATGTTTCGACGCTCAAGGAGCCATACCGTGTCGAAGGCAAGAAGACGATGGGCTACGAAATCGTCGAACAGCTTGGTTTCGAAGTTCCCGACGTCGTTATCTATCCGACCGGTGGAGGCACCGGGATTGTGGGTATTTGGAAAGCTCTCGACGAGATGGAGCAGCTTGGATGGATCGGATCAGAAAGGCCTCGAATGATTTGCGTTCAGGCAGAAGGCTGCTCGCCGTTGGTAGATGCCTACAAGAAAGGCGAAGAATTTGCCGAACCCTTCCCCAATCCGAAAACACTCGCGGCCGGGATGCGAGTACCGGCGGCTGTCGGCGACTTCCTAGTGATACGCGCGGTTCGGGAGAGCGGTGGAACGGCACTGACCGTTACCGACGACCAGATGGTCGAGTCAGTGCGAAACATGTCGGCTTTCGAAGGCATATTCCCGGCGCCAGAAGGCGGAGCAACACTTTCGGCACTCGAACTACTACTGGAATCCGGTGAAGTGAATCGTGACGAACGCGTAGTGCTGCTCAACACTGGTTCGGCGCTGAAGTACCTCGACGTTCTCGGTCCGGCTTTAGGCTTTTAGCCGCTAAACCTTCGGGGCATCCCACGTAGTTACGTGGCTGAGTGTGCCGTCTGGGAACACAGCCGTGTACTCGTTGGCGAGCATGCCGAGGACCACCGAGTTGTGTCGTGCACCCTCGTGCGGACGACTCTGCCTCAATGTGCCTTCGTGCTGGAAGCCAATATGTTCGAACATGGCCCTGGCACCGGTGTTGTACTCAGGCACGTCGACCCACGCTCTATGAAGTCCAAGATGCTCAAAGATGTGTTCGAGCATGGCAATAACGGCGGATGTCCCGTAACCGTGATGCCAGAGGTTTTTCTGGCCGATTAATACTGAAATCTGGGCGTCACCAAGAGCTTCATCGATAGACAACTGACCTTCGCCAATGTGTTCGCCAGAGAGCGTGTAAATCGAGAAGATGTCTCGATGTGGCTCGTGGTGAGGATCGTGGAACACTTCGTTCCATTCGTCCTCGTTGGCGTTGATCATCTTTTTTGGCTCGTAGCCAAGGTGGGCGGCATCGCCATACGTGTAGCGGCCGAACCAAGCCTTTGCCACTTCCTCGTCATTCAACCAGTCGGCAAGCCTCTGAACGTCTTCACGTGTAACCGGGCGCAACTCAACTAATGAGGGCACTTTGTCCTCCTTAAATCCGTTGTGTCAGGGCCACGCAATGTTCGAAGTGTGCTTGCCCGGTGTTTACAAGAACTATCCAGTAGCTACTTCTAGGGGCAAGTCGATGACATCCAAGGCCAGAGGCGCAGTATACCGGGAAGGTAAATCATTCGGGAGTATCAACAGCACTGCGAGATCGATTTTCAATTTAAATCTAGGATTTGCGTCACCTGATACGATTCCCCCACAAGGCTGCAATTACATTTCGGTGCTATTAGCTTCGAGCAGCCGCATATATCTGAACGGTCTAATCGAGAAGAGATAAAAATGTCTGATCACTGGAAGATGGAAGCTGAGATCGAATACTGCGTACCGTGCGGATACGCCAATTTGGCCGCAAACATGGTTAGCGAACTGTTTCAGGCCGCAGGACCTGCACTGGCGATTTCTCTCAAGCCGGGCCACAGCGGAGCCTTCAAGGTAACCGTCGATGGCCGAGTGCTGTGGGATAAGAAAGAGTCGGGCCGCTCGCCTCACATCATGGAAGTAAAAGAGCTCAAGGCAACCGTTGCCAACATGATCGAGTCTGGCGCTGTAATTCAGAGCAGCTAGGTTCGCACTCACGCAGTTCGATTTAGGGTTTGTCAAAAACCGGTAATTCGATTCAACGAAATTTGGAGATAGTTATGGTAGATGTACCAGCGAAAATACAGGCTGAGATCGAATACTGCGTGCCGTGAGGCTACCATTCAGTGGCTTTCTGGATGGGAAGCGAACTTTATGCGGCCGGTGGGTCGCATGTGGCGGTGAAAATTACTCCCGGTCAGAGCGGTGTGTTCAAGGTCACGTTAAACGGCGAGGTGGTGTTCGATAAGAGCGAATTGGGTCGATATCCAGCGCTACCTGATTCGAAGGAAATGAAGGCGAGGGTCATTAATATGATCGAAGCCGTGACCGTCTAGCGAGAAACAGAATCTGCACGGGTTGGTCTGGTTTTGCAGTCCGTCCGCATCAAGAAAAATAGACACCCCAGCGGTAATTGCTGGGGTGTTTTTCGTTGCCCGAAAATCGTAACTGGCGAGTACCATGTGTTGGCTCGAACGAACTTATTTTCATCGCCGATCATCCCGTTGATCTGCATCAGCCATTTACCCTTGGGGGTTACTACTTGAAAGCCGCAGTCCTAATTGAATCGAACAAGCCCATGCCAATCATGGAGCTCGACCAGTCAGAGCCAAAGACTGGTGAAGTACGAGTCAAGATGTCGGCTGCAGGAATCTGCGCGTCTGACCATCACGTTATGACGGGTGACAATCCGACCCCAATGCCAATCGTTCTGGGCCATGAAGGCTCCGGTGTGGTCGACGCAGTAGGCCCGGGCGTTATGTCGGTGAAACCGGGCGATCGCTGCGTGCTGTCGTTCGTGGCAAACTGCGGCTACTGCCGATCTTGTAGAGAAGGGCTTTCAAACCTCTGCGACACCAACCGTGAGACCGGAACGCGCCAGTACGACGGTACGTTCCGAATCCACACCGACGATGGCACCGAGGTTCATCAATTCGCCAAGCTCGGTGTGTTCGCCGAAAAGATCGTGGTTCCAGAGCAAGCTTGCTACCCGATTCCTGGCGATGTTCCTATGGAAGTTGCAGCGTTGATAGGTTGTTCAGTAGCGACCGGTGTTGGTGGGGTTATCAACCAGCCCAACATGCGGGCTGGCATGACCGTCGCAGTTATCGGAACCGGCGGGGTTGGTCTGAATGCCCTTCAGGGTGCTCGCTTGATGAACGCAAGCAAGATAATTGCTGTCGATATTTTCGATCACAAACTCGAGTTCGCTTACAAGTTCGGTGCAACCCACGTCATCAACTCGAAGAACGAAGATCCAGTTGCCGCAATTCAGGAACTTACTGACGGCGGCGTGGATTTTGCCTTCGACACGTTCGGGCACAAAGCCACGCTTGGCCAGGCGTACAAGGCCACTCGAAAGGGCGGCACGGCTGTGTTGGTCGGCATCGCACCTGAAGGCATGGATGTTGAGATCCCGATGGTCGACATGGTTCGGAACCAGAAAACTCTCGTCGGCAGCTACTACAGTTCAGCGAGCCCACATGAGACGTTCCGTAAGCTGCTGGACTTCTACAGTCAGGGTCGTATAGACGTCGGCGGCATGGTCACTCGCACGTACAAGCTCGAGGAAATAAACGAGGCTTACGATGCCCTTGCACGAGGTGAAGACGGCAGGGGAGTGATCGTTTTCGATTAGTTGTCCGCCGGTGATAGCTGGTAGCAATGGAAATTTAGGTGTTTCGGCTGCCCGATCCATATAGATTGTTCATTTTTTCACTTGCTGCTAAAACGGGCGACTGTTATGCTCCAAACCGGTCTTTTTGAAGTCGTTTTAACCAGTATCCGGTAGTTAATGTTCGAGGATTATTTCAGGCAGTACACGCTGCTCATCTTTTTCGCCGCCGCGGCGGTGACCGTCCCCATCGGGATGCTCATGATGAGCTATATGGCCCAGTTCGTTAAGATCAGGCCATCGCACCCAACTGCAGTAAAAGAAAGTGCGTACGAAGGTGGGATGCCTCCGTTCAGTGGTCGACCCGTTCGATTCAACTTTCGCTACTACAACTACGCACTGCTTTTCGTGGTTTTCGACGTCGAGACGATCTTCCTGTTTCCATGGGCAGTGAAGTATGGAGTGATGACCAAACAGTTTGGGTTTGCCGCACTGGGTGCAGTTTTGATCTTCCTTATCGTGGTGACTTTCGCCTACGGCTACGCATGGCGAAAGCGAACTCTTGAGTGGGTGACAAACGAATGACCGGTCCAAAACTGATCGATCCTTACGGCGCTCCGGCCGGTGCCGACCCACGTGGCGCGCTGCAGTCGATAACCCTCGATCTCGATAAAACTGAGGGCGACGCGGTCAACAAGATGAAATCAACTCATCTTGAGCCGTTGCCGGATCCCGTTCTCGAAGTTCCCGATGAGCTTCGACGCAGCGTCATCGTCAGCTCGGTCGACTATCTCCTCAACTGGGCACGTAAGTCTTCAGTATTCCCGCTGCAGTCTGGACTCGCTTGCTGTTCATTCGAAATGATCAGCGCCGCAATGGCTCGCTTCGATCTCGCACGGTTCGGAATGGAAGCCATGCGAGCGTCTCCGAGGCAGGCTGACCTCTTGATTGTTGCTGGTACGCTGACATGGAAAATGGCAGTGCCCCTTCGACGTCTCTACGACCAGATGGCCGAGCCTCGCTGGGTCATCTCGATGGGCGTCTGTGCGACGTCTGGCGGTCCGTACTACCAGAGCTACTCGGTAGTACCCGGTGTGAATCACATCATGCCCGTCGACGTCTATGTTCCCGGCTGCCCGCCGCGTCCAGATGCACTTCTCTACGGCATCATGCAACTCCACGACAAGATTCGGCGATACAGCCTTGCTGGGCAGGCGGCAGGGCAAGAATGACAACTGTCTGGAGTGGGGCGGCACTCGCAGAGGCTATCGAAGCTTTCGCACCCGGTTCGGTAGAGTCGAGCGCGGGAACCGATGTTTGGTTGAAGCCAGAGTCAATTTCAGATGTATGCGGAGGCCTCAAAACGCGGGCTGAGTTCAAATTCGATTTACTTAGCAGCTTGACCGCTGTTGACTATATTGACCACTTCGAGGTTGTATATCACCTCACATCCCTGCCTATGAACGCATCGGCAGTATTGAAGTCACGTGTTGGCCTGGGCCGCACAGATGCGTCGATTCCGAGCGTGGTGCCTGTATGGCGCGGTGCTGACTATCAGGAACGAGAAGTCTGGGATCTAATGGGTATCCGTTTCGATGGGCACCCCAACCACAAGCGGATCATGCTGTGGGAAGGCTTCCCCGGTCACCCGCTCCGCAAGGACTATGTAACTTACGATCAATCGATAGTTGGTCCTTCTGATGAACAAGAATTGGTTGAATCTACGGATTCAGACGGCGGTGGCGAGTAATGGCCATTAAGACACAGCCGGTAACCGTCAACCTCGGTCCTCAGCACCCATCAACGCACGGCGTGTTCCGTATGCGAGTGATGTTCGATGGTGAAGAAATTGTCGATGTAGAGCCGATCTTCGGCTACCTGCACCGGGGATCAGAAAAACTCGCTGAAGAGCGGACCTACACGCAGATCGTCACGCTGACCGACCGTATGGACTACGTGTCGTCGATGTTGAACAACCATGCGTACATTCTGGCTGTCGAAAAGCTGGCAAGAATCGAGCCTTCACCACGTGGCGTCTGGCTGCGGATGATCGCCTCTGAACTACAGCGAGTAGCAAGCCATCTGGTCGCTACTGGATTCCTTATTCAGGATCTTGGCGCACTCGGTACGCCTCTCATTTATGCAATGAGGGAGCGTGAGAACATTCTCGACCTGTTCGAGATGATTTGCGGTGCTCGAATCACGAACTCGTACTTACGGCCCGGCGGCGTGTTCATGGATGCCCCCGCAGAGTTTTGGCCTGCACTCGATCGTGGCCTCGACGACATCGTCCGAACGATCGACGAGCTTGAGGCCTATCTCAGCGGCAACGAAATCATCTTCTCTCGCACCAAAGGCACTGCGGTTCTCTCGCCAGAACTACTAATCAACGCCTCGATCACCGGACCCATGCTGCGAGCCAGTGGAGTCGACTGGGACCTGCGCCACCGCGCCCCATATGACTACTACGACAGGGTCAACTTTGAGCGCATCTTGCACACCGCTTCTGACAATTACGCCCGGTACTGGGTGCGAGTTCAGGAAATGCGTGAGAGTGTGAAGATAATCAAGCAGTGCATTGAGCAGATTGAGCCAGGTCCGGTTCGCCCATCGTTCGATGATGTCCCACGTCTTATTCGACCACCCGAGGGTGATGCCTATGTGGCCATCGAAGGCTCTAAGGGTGAACTCGGCTTCTACCTCGTGAGCGATGGCGGAATTTCACCGTACCGCATGCACGTTAGAGCCTCCTCGTTGATCAACCTGACGCTGCTGCGAGACATGCTCATTGGCGGTCAGTTTGGTGATCTTTTTGTGACTTTTGGTAGCGTCGATCTGAACATGGGTGAGGTCGACCGATAATGGGCCAAGCCTTCCTCGACAACTCGCTCTGGCGCAATGTTTACTGCTTTCTGGCAGGCGACAGTTCCAGCTGTGCGTCTCGAGACTACTCAGCAGGACTGCTACCGGCCGGCATGGAGTGGCTGGCATTCGCTATTGCCGCCATCATCATCATCGGCCTGTTCGTAAACGGCGTACTCGGTGGAGTTATCGTGCTGATCTGGGGTGAACGACGACTGTTCGGTCGCTTCCAGTCACGAACCGGCCCAAACAGGTGGGGACCGTGGGGAACACTTACTTCCGTTGCCGACGCAGCCAAAACGATGTTCAAGGAAGACGTCGTCCCTGCCGATGCCGACAAGATTCTCTTCAACCTTGCACCGATTTTGATTGCCGCTCCAGCCCTGTTGGTCTTCTCGGTAATTCCGTTTGGAATTGGTACATACGTTGCAGATCTGAATGTGGGGGTGCTGTTCATCATGGCAATTACCTCGCTCACCACGCTCTCGGTGCTAACTGCGGCATGGTCTTCGGCAAACCGAATTGCGATTCTTTCCGCGCTGCGCTCAGTTGCACTCCTGATCAGCTATGAGATTCCGATGGCACTCGCTGTGGTTGGTGTGATCATGCTGGCTGGATCGATGTCTCTCGGCGACATCATCGTCGCTCAGGGAATTCCGTTTATTCTCGTGCAACCACTTGGATTCTTCGTATTCTTCATGGCTGCGATGGCCGAAATGGCGAGAGCGCCGTTTGACCTGACAGAGGCAGAATCGGAGCTTGCAGCCGGGTATTTAAACGACTACGCAAGCATGAAGTTTGGACTGTTTTTCCTTGCCGAGTTCATGGCCGAGATCAGCACATCAGCGATCATCACGACTCTGTTCCTGAGCGGCTGGCGAGGTTTCGAACCAATTCCTTCGCACTTCTGGTTTGGCGCAAAGCTTATTGCGGTTTTGTTTGTGATTATTTGGTTCCGAATGACTCTCCCTCGATTACGAATCGACCAGGTGCTCAAATTTGCCTGGAAGGGTCTTTTCGAACTGACGATGATCAATATCATCGTGACCGCTATTCTCATTGCGATCTGGCCTGAGCCGACCGTACGCCATCTGTGGTACATGGCAGCCGTGAACTGGCCAGTTGCGATTCTCTCGATCTGGCTCGTAACCAAATTGCTCGGAACTCCGGCATACGACAGAACACAGCCCGATTCGAATGCACCTGAGTACCCCGTTGGCAGTGAAGAGATCCCGGCTTCGTCAGCATATGTCGTTGAAACTTCAGCCCAAGAGGGAGGCGACTAATGATTGGGCTTGGTCTGCCTCGTGGCTTTATCGTTACTCTGAAAAACTTCATACGACCTGCCGTGACCGAGCAGTATCCGGACCGGCACATAGGCCTGTTAGGCGTGGCCAAGGAAGCTGGAATGAACCCGTTCCAGTTCCTGGTCAAAAAACCCGCCGATTCGCTAAAAGCAATTGCTGGACTCGCAACTGTTCCCGTAGCCGTGGAGCAGGCCGCGAGATTCCGTGGAAACGAATTTACATTCTTTGAAGATCGCTGCACCGCTTGTGCAAGCTGCGCAAAGTACTGCCCACTCGGAATTATCGAGATCGTCAGTGTGCCGGGCAAAATCGACGCTCAAGAAGGTGAGAGCTACAAGCTTGATGTGTTCGATATCGATATTGGACGCTGCATGTTCTGTGGCCTGTGTGTCGAGGCGTGCCCTTACGATGCCCTGCACATGGGAACGAGCTTCGAGAGATCCAAATACGCCCGAGATGAACTGATCATTACTAAGGAAGAGCTGTTCGACGCCGACAAGCGCCCGAGTTCATGGTATCGACCTCAATTTGAAGAGAAGTCATTCGACCCCTTCAAAGAGACGATTGACGATCACTACGATGCTGGTCGTCACGAACGACCATCAGACGAAGACCTGAAGAAGAAGTGGGTCGACGAACGATGAGCGTTATGGAAGTTTCAACACTGACAACTGTCGCTTTCTGGGTGGCATCCGCGATGATCCTCAGCCTCGCCGTAATCGTTGTAACTCAGCACGACGTATTCCGGGCTGCGATGGCGCTAGCTGGTACGTTCTTTGGCGTTGGTGTTTTGTATTTCATTCTTAGCGCCGAGTTTGTTGGCGCTGTCCAAATTCTCGTTTATGTTGGCGCTATTTCGGTGCTCATGGCTTTCGCTGTGATGTTCATTCAAGACATCACTGCAGGTAGTAGACCGTCTCAGGGTCGACTCGTTGGTGCGGCTGTTGCGGTGCTCATATTCGCAGCGCTGGCTTTCACGGCCTACAACACAAATTGGTCTTCGATGGACGAGATTACTGACCCGTTCGCCGTTGCTGCTCTAACCGAAGGGTATTTCGAGGTTGGTACGGGCGACGATTTGAGGGTGGTCACTGAACCCGGGTTTACTTCCGAGGAAGTCTTAATTCACAACGACGGAGTTCTGGTTGATAGTACAGCCGCTCTTGGCGTATCACTCATCCGTGAATACATGTTGGCGTTCGAGATTATCGGATTGCTGCTGGTCGCAACTTTGATCGGAGGGCTGCTGCTCATGCGTGATCCTCCGTCCAGCGATGAAGACGAAGCAGACGCACAGACAGGAGGCGCCTCGGTATGACCATCGAGAACGTACTTCTAGTTTCTGCAGCACTCTTCGCAATCGGTGCATACGGTGTTGTCTCACGACGCAGCCTAGTAACAGTGATCATGTCGCTCGAACTGATCTTCAACGGCGTAGTGATCGCTGCCGTGGGTTTCAGTCGATTCACCCCAGCAGCCGCACTTCTGAGCGACGATCCGCTAACTGCCGAGGCCATTCGATCGGCTCTAACCGGCCATGTATTCGCAATATTTGTTACCGCAGTCGCAGCCGGTGAAGCGGCACTAGCGTTCGCTCTAGTGTTCGCCATGTTTAGAGCAACGGAATCACTGGAAATTACCGACGCCTCCGAGATGAAGAACTAGCTATGTGGATTGACTACAAGAAAACGCCAAACTTGATGACCGCTCAGATGTGGAAAGACCTGCTCGAAGGAGAAGGTCTGCCCACGAAGATCATTCCCGAAGGCGACATTCTCGACTGGGCAGAGAATGCCCCGTTTCGGGTGATGGTGCCTAAGGGTAGAGAGCACGTGGCAGACGAAATTTTGAGAAAGCTGTAACAGGGATTTTTGTGATAACTGAAGGCCTCGCCTGGCTCATAATCGCACTACCCATCGCCGGGTTACTGGTGAATGGTGTGCTTATTCGCGCCTTCGTCGGTTCCAGTTCCAAGTACGCCGGGTATGTCACTGTCGGCGTAATCGGCGGCTCGTTTGTTCTTTCACTTATAGCACTTGCCACCGTGATGTCGGACGGCCCTATCGAACTCGAACCCCACGACTGGATTGCCATAGGTGGTTTAAATCTGACCTTCGGCCTCATCATCGATCAATTGACTGTGATCATGCTGGTCGTTGTCAGCGGAGTAAGCCTGCTCGTCCAGATCTATGGACAGGCCTACATGCACGGCGACAAGAGTTACACACGCTACTTCGCCTACATGTCGCTCTTCACGGCCTCGATGCTGGGTCTCGTTCTCTCACGAAACATGATTCAGATTTTTGTTTTCTGGGAGTTGGTGGGAGTTTCGTCGTATCTGTTGATCGGCTTCTGGATGGATCGTCCAACTGCCGCTGCGGCCGCTAAAAAAGCGTTCCTGATGACACGTTTTGGGGACTTCGGGTTCCTGTTGGGAATTCTGTATCTCTACTCGCAAAGCCCGCTTTACATGGACGTGTCGGAACTGTATCGCGCTATCGAAGCGCATGAGATTGCGGTTGGGGTCGCAACCTGGGTCGCGCTCGGACTGTTCGCAGGTGCGATCGGCAAATCTGCGCAGTTCCCGCTCCACTCGTGGCTACCCGACGCCATGGAAGGGCCAACCTCCGTATCTGCACTGATCCACTCGGCAACGATGGTTACAGCCGGAGTCTTCCTCGTCGCACGGTTCTTCCCGCTGTTCGAGCACTCCGACATCATGACACTTGTAGCGCTGGTCGGTGGCTTCACAGCTGTGTTCGCAGCGACGATGGGTCTTGTTGCCAACGACATCAAGCGCGTGCTGGCCTATTCGACCATCTCGCAGCTCGGCTACATGATGCTGGCACTGGGGGTCGGTGCGTACGCTCCAGCGATTTTCCATCTGTTTACACACGCCTTCTTCAAGGCTGCCTTGTTCCTGGGTGCTGGCTCGGTGCACCACGCTTCCGGAACATTCAACATGAACTACATGGGCGGACTCAAGAAGCACATGCCAAAAACCTACTGGGGCATGATCATCGCTAGCTTGAGCCTTGCTGGACTCTTCCCATTATCGGGATTCTGGTCGAAAGACGAAATTCTGGGCCACGCTGCCGAGGTTGGAACAACGACCGGCAACATCGTGCTTGCTCTTGGACTGATCGCCGCCCTCATGACAGCGTTCTACATGTTCCGAGCCATCTTCCTTACGTTCCACGGCGAGTGGAAGGGCGGGGGGGAGAAAGAGATGGAAGACGCTGCGGCCGCAGGCGATCCCGTACCCGTCGGTAGCGCTCACTCGCACTTTGGCGAATCACCGTGGCTGATGGTAGGTCCCATCTTGGTTCTTGCAGTTCTCGCAATCTTTATTGGATTCCTTTCGAACCCGGTCGGAGAAGTTGGCCCCATCGACAAACACGCCTTCGCACACTTCGTAACTGTCGAAAACCACGATGTGTTCCCGACTTTTGAGACCGCAGAACACGCCGGTGCAGCACCTGAGTTCGACTTCATGGTTGCTGGTATTTCGACGGTTCTCGCCATAACCGGAATTGGTCTTGCCTACCTCATGTACATGAAGGGCGCGATATCGCCAGTCGCGGTGGGCGCCAGATTCCAGCCGATCTATACGGTCATGTTCCGCAAGTACTACTTCGACGAGTTCTATGAAAATGTCGTGGTTCGCAGAGGTTTTTACAAGTACGTAGCCGACGCTCTGAGATGGTTCGACGAGCACTGGATAGACAACGCAAACGTCCACCTTTCCAACTGGGTAAGCCGGATCGGAAAAAGTGGGGCGCTTGTTCAAAACGGTCAAACACAGACTTACGCAGTTGGCATGGTCATTGGCGTGGTCGCAGTTATAGCGGCGTTCCTAATATGGGGCTGATAACGCACGTGGAAATTAACTCGATCAAAACTGAAGATGACGCATCAGCCGTGACAGGAGTGGCCCGTGTTTGATGGGCTACTGACAATCACGGTGTTCCTGCCTGCAGTGGTGGCAATTCTGGTTGCCGTGTTCGCACGCGGCGAAAACTCGGACCAGCAGATCCGCTGGGTTTCGATTGGCGCGACCGTTGTCACATTCGTAATGACCGCACTGGTGTTCTTTGGATATGACCAGGACGCTGCAGGCATCCAGATGGTCGACTACTTCGAGCGCTGGATACCGATCGACGCGCTGCGATCTTCCTACCTGCTTGGTGTCGACGGTCTAAGCGCACCGCTCGTGCTTCTCACCGGAATACTCGGAATGGCGGCGGCACTCGGCTCGTGGCGCATCAAAAAGCGTGTCCGTGAATACTTCATGTGGCTGCTACTGCTCCAGACGGCGGTCCTGGGAGTGTTCGTATCACTCGATTTGCTTCTGTTCTTCATCTTCTTCGAATTCGAGCTGATCCCGATGTTCATGCTCATCGCCATCTGGGGTAGTGGTCGACCCCGCTATTCGGCGATGAAGTTCGTGTTGTTCACGCTGGCCGGTGGCGCATTCATGCTGGTTGGCATACTGGCCATCTACGTCACACCTGGCGTTAACACGCTCGCTATGGTTTCGATTCCTGAGCTTGGTATCACGGGAATTCCTGAACTCATCGCCGCCGCCGACCTCGTCGTGCCTGCTGCTCTGATATTTGGATTCTTCTTCATAGCGTTTGCTGTGAAACTTCCACTGTTCCCAGTTCACAGTTGGCTCCCCGATGCTCACACCGACGCTCCAACAGCAGTTTCAGTGATGCTCGCCGGTGTGCTGTTGAAGATGGCCGGGTACGGCTTGTTACGAATCAACTTGGGCTTCTTTCAGGAGACCAAGGGTTTCACGATTCACGATGTAGCCGGTTACATGGCCATTCTTGCTGCGGTATCAGTGATCTATGGCGGAATAATTACGATTCGCCAAACCGATATGAAACGCCTGATCGCCTATAGTTCTGTGAGCCATATGGGCTTTGTGTTGCTCGGCGTTGCTGCTGTCGGATCTTCCGCTGCGGAAACGTCGAGTGCTGGCCTCAACGGTGCGGCTCTCCAGATGTTCACTCATGGAACGATCACCGGCCTCGCCTTCCTCATGGTTGGCCTGTCCTACGACCGCACCCATACCCGCCACATCCCACATCTCGGAGGACTGTGGAAGAAGATGCCGCTCATTGCGATCTTCTTCCTCGTCGCTGGATTCGGATCGCTCGGATTGCCCGCGCTTTCAGGATTCGTGGCTGAAATCATGGTCTTCCTAGGAACATTCTCGGTCTGGCCGTGGGCTACGGGTGTAGCTGCGTTCGGTGTCGTACTTGCAGCTGGATACACACTGTGGATGGTTCAACGAGTGTTCTTTGGCGATCGACCTGCAAATCCGGGACTTTCTGATGAGGTTTACGACAACATCACCGACGCCAACTGGATCGACATGATTCCGGTCATAGCACTTGCGGCTCCTATATTTATCGTTGGAATATGGCCATCGGTGGTCACTGATATGTTCGACATTGGTATTCAGGCGGTGCTCAGATAATGACCGTTCAGGATTTTTGGGCACTGTCCCCTGAAATAGCAATGGCCTTGCTGGCTCTGGTTGTGATCTCGGTTGATCTCATCACACGGAGTATGGCGAAAGTTGCAATAGTTGCGCTCGTCGGGCTCGTTGCGCCGCTGATCCTCACGCTGAACCTCTGGTTCGGTTGGTTCGGCGATCCTGCGGTAGGCCAAGCACTGTTTGGAACAGTTGAGGCTGATCGCTTCTCACTGTTCTTCAAATTCTTGTTGCTGACCGTGGCTGCTGGCACGATTCTCGCGTCGACCAAGTACATAGCCAGTGACCGGATGAAGGACTACGGCGGCGAGTTCGTGTCGCTGGTGCTGTTGTCGGTCACCGGAATGATGCTTCTCGTATCTGCCACCGAGCTGATCACGATCTATGTGGCACTGGAACTCACTGCTCTTCCCGTTGTTGCGTTGGCTGCGATTCACCGCACGAAACAGGGTGTCGAAGCCGGGACAAAATTCTTCGTTTTGTCGGCGATATCGAGTGCGATATTGCTCTATGGTTTTGCCTATATTTACGGCTACACCGGCAGCACAAATCTCGGGATTATCATGGAGCGGCTTGCTGTTCTACCGACCGAGGTTGGCGTACCGTTCGGTTCCTACGCCGTGCTCCTCGCAGTCATCATGATCGTTGCCGGATTCGGCTTCAAGATGGCGGTAGTACCGTGGCAGATGTGGGTACCTGACGTTTATCAGGGTGCACCGACGCCAGTTGCTGCGTTCTTGTCTGTAGCTTCGAAATCAGCGGCGTTCGCAGTGATCATGCGAATCATGTACGTGGCATTCGGCAACGAAAGCCTGATGCAGGACTGGTCGGGTCTGTTCGCTATCCTCGCTGCGGTGACCATGACGGTCGGCAACATGCTGGCGCTTTCGCAATCGAATATCAAACGATTATTGGGTTACTCGACCATTGCACAAGCTGGTTACATTCTCGTTGGACTCGCCTCTGTGCCCGCCAATCAGGTTGGAGCGACCTTTGCTGGAGCCGGTCCCCAGGGCGTGATGTACTACCTCGCCGGGTACGTGTTCACCAACCTCGCAGTGTTCTTTGCTGTGATTGCAATCACATCACGAACGAACGATGACTCAATCAAAGGTTTGAACGGAATGCTGAAGCGTTCGCCGCTACTTGCGGGTCTGCTTGTATTTGGCCTGCTTTCCCTACTGGGAATGCCTCCAACTGTTGGATTCATGGCGAAAGTGGTTGTTTTCGGTTCGGCGGTCAACGCCAATCTAACTTGGCTCGCCTTGATCGGGGTCGTAAACACTGTCATAGCCGCCTACTACTATCTCCGGGTCATTCGGGCGATCGTGTTTGAGGATCCCGCCGATGATTCCACGTTCAGTGCCGACAAACCCGTACTGGTAGCAGCCGGGGTCGCCGCAGTCGGAGCTGGAGTCTTCGGTCTCGCCCCATTCCTGCTTCTCGAGTTCGCTGAGAGCGCACTTTCGATAATTCCGGGTCTCTAGTTCATATAATCCGCAGGGGTTGGTGGCGTGACTGCTACAACTTGTATGGGCAGCAGTAAACTGTAAACAACATTCGGGACACGAACTGGAATCGGCTTATATGCCCAGCTACCACAACATAGGAATCGTTCACAACGGCGAGCTCGCGGCTGCGGGCGAACTGGCCAATAAACTGACAAATACCTACAGTGATGACCGAAAATGGTGGCTCGCGACCCAGTCTGACCTTCACGAACGAAGCGACGAACTCGCCGATTCTGACCTGATAATCACCATCGGTGGCGATGGAACGATTCTGAGAGGCGCGCATGCTGCAGCATCTCGAGACATTCCGATTCTCGGTGTGAACATGGGGCGCGTTGGCTTTATGAGCGATATCGACGCGAAAGACGCCGTCGATGACGTGGGTTGGTATCTAGAGGGCAACGCCCGTACTGAAAAGCGATTCATGCTTAGCGCCGTCGTTTCTGGGTCTAGAAGCGAACACAAGCCCACCCTCGCGTTGAACGATGTGACCGTTGCCCGTGGTGCTCAGCTCCGGGTGATCGAAGTCAGCACGGTCGTCGATGGGGTGCATCTGGCGACCTATCGTGGAGATGGGGTTGTCGTATCGACAGCTACCGGCTCAACGGGCTACAGCCTCGCTTTGGGGGGCCCGGTGATGGATCCCACGTCACGAGACTTTCTTGTCAAACCGATCGCTTCTCATATGAGCCAGTTTGGTGGTGCCATTTTGCAGGAGTCATCTACGGTGGAATTGACCGTAGAAGCCTACGAAAATGCAACGCTCAACGCCGACGGATTTATCGACCACACGCTGAACGCGGGTGAAACGGTCACTATTACGCAGGGCGGCGATTTTGCATCGTTCTTGCGGCGAAAACCTGCAGCTGATTTCTGGGGAGATCTGTCGACTCGCCTGGAACTTCGAAAAGGTTCCGTGAATTCTTCACGCCGCCGGCGTATATAACGGCTGGTATTCGGTAAAATAACCACGTTTTGCGACCCAAACGCCCGACCACCGTGTCAGTTAGCCGTAAGTACGAGGGAAATCGAATCTCTTTGCGAGTGGACACAGCTAAGTTCGACGATGGTCCAGAGTTTGATCGCGAGATAGTTGAGCATCCCGGTTCGGTGGTACTTGTTCCCATCACGAAAGATGGCAAAGTTTTGCTCATCCGGCAGTATCGACAGGCAGCGGAAAAGTTTCTTCTAGAAGCATCTGCCGGAACGAGAGAAACCGGAGAAAGCCCAGATGTTACAGCGCATCGGGAACTGCGCGAAGAGGTCGGATACAAAGCCGGAAAACTAACACCAATCGGTGGTTCGTGGGTCGCACCCGGATACTCGTCAGAGTATTCCTACATGTACATAGCCACCCAACTCGAACATTCGCCACTGCCCTCCGATGACGGAGAGGACATCGTGGTTGAAGAAGTCGATTTCGACGATTTGGACCGATTGATATCCGAAGGTGAAATGGAAGACCAAATGTCGATAGCAGCACTGCTATTGGCGAAGTATGTGTACAAAGAGCACATCGAGAGCTGAGATATTGATGACACAAGTAGAACACCCCAGCACGAGGCAAGCCTATGTATGAGCACGATGTCCTGATTATCGGCGGTGGACTCGCCGGACTCAGGGCCGCCGTTGAAGTTACCCGTGCTGGCGCCGATGTAGCCGTTATTTCGAAGGTCCACCCGGTCCGCAGCCACTCGAATGCAGCGCAGGGTGGAATCAATGCTCCGCTCACCGACCGTGGTGATGATTGGGAAGGCCACGCTTACGACACGATCAAGGGAAGCGACTTCCTCGCCGACCAAGACGCTGTTGAAGTGATGTCGAGCGAAGCCGGTGAGGCCGTGCTCGAACTCGAACGTATGGGTGTTATCTTCAGCCGAGGCGAAGACGGCAAACTCGGGACCCGGGCATTCGGTGGCCAGAAGGTCGCTCGAACGTTCTTCGTTGGAGCAATCACAGGCTCGGCAATTCTTCACGTTCTCTTTGAACAGTCGCTCAAGCTGGGTCTAAATGTTTACGAAGAGTGGTTCGTCACAAAACTCATCATCAAAGGCGGTGTCTGCCGTGGCGTAGTCGCAATCGACCTCAAAACCGGCGAGATGCACACGATCAAGGCCAAGGCAGTCATCATGGCAGCCGGTGGCGCTGGGCGTGTATTCGAGCCTTCGACCAACGCACTGATCTGTACAGGTGATGGTCTATCGCTGGCTTATCAGGTCGGCGTCCCGTTGATGGACATGGAGATGATCCAGTATCACCCAACGACTCTCGCTCGCACCGGCATTCTGATGTCGGAAGCCGCTCGTGGTGAGGGAGCATATCTCCTCAACGCTGCTGGCGAACGATTTATGGAAAAGACCGCTCCCGATTATATGGAGCTTGCTTCACGAGACGTCGTTTCTCGTGCTGAGCAGACCGAGATCGACGAGGGCAGGGGAATTGACGGCAACGTCCTTCTCGACCTGCGTCATCTAGGTCGCGATTTCATTGAGCAACGTCTCGGCTACCTTCAAGAAGTGTCTGTCGAATTCCTCGGAATCGATATGGCCGAGCAGCCGGTTCCAGTTCAGCCTGGAATGCACTACATCATGGGCGGTATCAAAACCGACGTGGACGGTGCGACGAACGTCCCGGGGCTTTATGCCGCTGGTGAGTGCGCAAACGTCAGCGTGCATGGTGCCAACCGACTTGGAGCCAACTCACTCCTCGACACCGTCGTATTCGGTCGCCGCTCGGGCGCACACGCTGTTGAGTACATCAAGAGTGTTGGTGCTCACTCGCCTGCGCAGGAAGACCTCGCAAGCGAGAAGTCTCGACTGCAGGCCCTCCTTGACAGGCCAAAGGGTGAACGGGTCGCCACAATTCGAGATGACATGGCACGGGGCATGACCAAAGGAATAGGAGTATTCCGTGATCAGGCATCGATGGAAGGTGCCCTCGAAAACCTCGCAAACGTGAAATCACGAATGGGAGGATTCTCGATTGAGAACAAGGGAAAGGTGTTCAATACCGACCTCATGTTCGGCCTTGAACTCGAATTCATGGTTGATTGTGCTGAAGCCGTTGTGGCCGGTGCACTGACTCGCGAAGAGAGCCGTGGAGCGCACTTCCGAACCGATATCACTGAACGTGACGATGAAAACTGGCTGAAACATACCCTGATGTACAAGGACGAAGAGAGCGAAACCGGTGTCCGTGTTGAAACCTCGGACGTCTCGATTACGCAGTGGGAACCAGTCAAGAGGGTTTACTAAATGCAGGTCAAACTAAAAGTAAAGCGATTTGATCCTGCTGATTCAGGCGGTAAGACCTGGTGGCAAGAATACGAAGTTGACGTACACCCCGACTCAACGGTGCTCGATTCGCTGATCGAGGTTCGCGAACAAGCGGATGGCACTCTTGCAATGCGTTGTGCGTGCCGAGCATCTATTTGCGGTTCTTGTGGCATGAAGGTTAACGGCAGCGCAAAGCTTGTCTGCAAAACTCGTGTGCTCGACGTTGCACCCAACGGCGAACAGCTGACTATCGAGCCGATGGGCAACCAGCACGTCGTTCGCGACCTTGTGATTTCACTCGACACGTTCTTCAACCAGATCAACCGTGTCGAGCCGTTCCTCCAGCCGAGTTTTGTCCCCGAGAAGGGTGAGTACACGGCCTCGAACGAATCGATGGAGAATTTGCTTACTTCGATGAACTGCATAATGTGTGGTTGCTGTGTATCTGATTGCACAGTCCTCGAAGTCGACTCCAATTTCATCGGCCCGGCCGCCCTTGCAAAGGCGTGGCGTTTCACCGAAGATCCCCGAGACTCAAAGCGTGATGAGCGCCTAAAAGCTCTCAACGATGAAAACGGTGGAATGTGGGACTGCACGCGCTGCATGAAGTGTGTCGATGTCTGCCCAAAGGGTGTTGCCCCTATGGATCGCATTATGGAGTTGCGTGAAGCCGCTATCGAAGTTGGAAATACGAACACGCATGGCTATCACCACACCGAGTCGTTCTACAAGTCCGTGAAAAAGAACGGACGTCTGGACGAAACCCGTCTGGCAATCGATTCGGCCGGTATGTTCAATATTCCTCGAATGCTTGATCTCATTCCTATCGGGCTTGCCGCAATGCAAAAAGGAAAGCTGCCGCCGCTAATGCCGCACAAAGCTGAAGACCACAAAAAAGTGAAAGAGCTGTACGAAAGGGTCGAAGGTGAGTCGAAATGAAATACGCCTTTTATCCCGGATGTGTAGCCCGAGGCGGCGCACCAGAGCTTTACGAGTCCGCACTGGCAGTCATGGAACGACTTGGCATCGAGCATGTCGAACTGACCAAAGCTGCCTGCACTGGAGCGGGTGTTTTGCAGGAAAAGAACCTCAAGATGGGTGACATCTTGAACGTTCGAACGTTTGCCATGGCTGAGCAAATGGGCCTGCCGATAATGGTGCTGTGCTCGACCTGTCAGGGCGTTATGTCACAGGCAAATCACCATGTGAAACGCGATCCAAAGTACCTTGCTGAGATCAACAAGCATCTTGCTGCTGAGGGACTTGAGTACAAGGGCACTACTTCGGTCAAGCACCTTTTGTGGGCGCTGATCGAAGATGTCGGCCTCGACACTCTCAAAGAAACTTTCACCCGAGAGTTGACCGGGATGAACATGGCGCCGTTCTACGGTTGCTACATGGTTCGCCCGACCGACGCTTTGGAGTTTAATGCCAATCCGACGCGAGAAACTTCGCTTGAAGATCTGATCGAGTCGGTTGGCGGAACGGTTACCGACTTTGCAGGCAAGACGGCTTGCTGTGGATTCCCGATTCTGTTCATCAACCAAGCCAACTCGATGAAGATGGTTGCCAATCATACTGGAACAGCCAAAGACCTCGGTGCCGACGCAATGGTCACTCCGTGCCCGTTGTGTCATCTGAACCTCGATGGCTACCAGCCCAAGTCCCGAAAACAGGTTCGCGGCGACAAGGCGGATCTTCCCGTTATCCACGTCCCACAGCTGATCGGGCTTGCAATGGGCATGAGCGAGAAGGCTCTAGGTCTTCAGAAGCACATCGTCTCGACCAAAGAGATGGTTCGCAAGGTAGAGGCCCTACCTATGAAGGGTTAGTTAACGTTCCAATAACTGAATTCAAAAACGGTCCGAGGAAAATCCCCGGGCCGTTTTTGAATTCAGTTATTGGATATCTCACAGTTCGTCCATACATGTGTGGCTGAGCGGGTCTACACTGCTGCAGCCAGTCCACTTGAGCCTGATTTGATTCAACCAGTAGGAGACATGAATTGAAAATCACCGCTGTTCAAGCAGTTCCGATGTCTGATCCGATTCCGCAGGAGCGACAACATCGCACCGATCTCGGTACGAAGATGAAATCGGACAACGTGATGGTTTTTGTTGAAACTGATGAAGGCCTGACCGGCATTGGTGCTTCTCTCGGGAACCCTGCTGTCGTTACCGCCGCAATCAACTCAGAACTGGGACCTGAACTAATCGGTGAAGACCCAATGTTTTCCGAACGTATCTACGAAAAAATGTACAACGGATCGCGCTGGAAACCGGCAATTGAAACAGGAATCACACAACCCGATCCTAGTCGCCGCCGAGGGATCATCATGGAGGCCATCGCTGGCATCGACATTGCCGTATGGGACGTCCGATCACGGGCGCTTGGCGTTCCGATGTACAAGGCGATGGGTGCGGTGCGTGATTCAATCCGCGGCTATGCATCTGGGGGTTGGGCACCGGGTGAAGAAGCCGAGGTTGAGCTAGGTGGCTACGCTGCTAAGGGGTTCAGTGCTGTAAAGATGCGAGTGGTCGGACACGACGGTTTCAGAGTCGAGAACACGGTTACCCGAGTAGCGGCTGCTCGTCGGGGAATTGGCCCGGATGTTGAGTTGATGGTCGACGCCCACGGCTCACTTGATGTTTCGAGCGCGATAAAAGTTGCCAATGCCATTGAGGAGTACGACATTTCTTGGTTTGAGGAGCCTGTGTCCCCGGACGATCACGCTGGTCACGCTCGGGTGCGTAATTCGACTTCAATACCGATCGCAACCGGAGAACGGGAGTTCACCCGATTCGATTTCCAGAGCCTACTCGATCACGGAGCAATCGACGTTGCCCAGCCCGATGTGGCGAGGGCAGGGGGCATCACGGAAATCCGACGAATAGCTGCATTGGCATCGGCACGAGGAGTGAAGGTGGCGCCGCATGCCTGGGGATCGGGTGTTCTGTTTGCCGCCTCGATTCATCTGGCGATGGCGTTACCCAATACGCACATCCTTGAGGTGGCACAGGGTTACATGCCGATGATGAATGAGCTGTTCAACGAGGAGTACGACATTCGAGATGGTCGTGTGTATCCACCAACAGGTCCGGGAATCGGATTCACGCTGCGTGACGACGCCATGGATCGGTTCAAGTACGTCGAAGGCTCCGAGTACGTATTTTAGGGTGGCTCGCCACTTTTTCTGAGGACACTCTGATCAACTTAGTTATTCGCTGAGAACGGCGAGTTATCCCAGTCGTTCAGCATGATGCTATGTTCTTCGACAATTTCGCGTATTCGATCGTCATTCCAGCCACGAGCACCCATCCAGCGAAGCAGAATTCGCAGGTCGGGAATATTAGCATCGTCGGGGTAGCTCAGCAGCTCGGTCTGCAGGTCGGATGAAGCAGCGATGTAGTCGGGCACAGGGCATCGCTTCTCAACCAATTCTCTTGCGCCAACTACATCACCGTCGTTTATCCGCAATACTCGTTCGAACCACGTATCGAACTCCCAAGTCACAGCCAGCGCCCAGAGTTCGCGACCTTCTGTGCCTCGTCTGGTGCCGGGAAACAGGCCAGTGAATCTTTTTAGTAGCCTAGGCCTTTGACCGTACTTTCTTGGGATAGTCAGATCACCAACAACGTCCAAGACTGCGGCATAGGCGGCTGAGACAAAATCGACATACAGCGGCTCGAAATTTGCTTCCGGTAGCTCAACTTCGTACTCGTACTCAGGCGTTTCGAGTTCGAAATCCCATGCCAACAACGCGAACTCGATCGTGGAGGGAACCGGCGGTTTGGGTCGCCAGCTCAGAGCATCGAGGAGTTCTGCGTCA
>JAPYUK010000013.1:38189-46639 GCA_029936155.1 Dehalococcoidia bacterium
TTCCTTAACGGAGTCGGCTGATGCCTTGAGGGCGGCCGCCTCGTTGTCGGTTAGTTCGACTTCTATGATCTCTTCGATGCCTGCTGCGCCGAGTTTCACCGGCACACCGGCGTAAAGGCCGTTAATGCCGTATTCACCTTCGAGGTATGCAGCACATGGAAGGATCTCCTTGCGATCGAGCAGTATCGCCTCAACCATCTGGGCAACCGCTGCTGAAGGCGCGTAGTAGGCAGATCCAGTCTTGAGGAGCGCAACGATCTCTGCGCCACCGTCACGTGTTCGCTGAACGATTTCTTCAAGTCGATTCGCCTCGATCAGCTTCGCTACTGGCACGCCACCAACGGTGGTCGAACCGATCAGCGGAACCATCGTGTCGCCGTGTCCGCCCAGAACATAGGCCGATACGTTAGTGACCGATGCGTTGAGCTCCTGAGACAGGAAGGTGCGGAAACGTGCTGTATCGAGAATTCCGGCCATGCCGACAACTCGTTCTTTTGGGAAACCGCTGATCTTGAAAGCTTCCTGAACCATCGCGTCGAGTGGGTTGGAAACGATGATCAGGATTGCGTTTGGCGATCGCTTGGCGACCTCGGCAGTTACCGAGCCCACGATTTTCTGGTTTGTAAGAAGTAGATCGTCACGACTCATGCCCGGCTTTCGGGGCAGTCCGGCGGTGATGACAACAACGTCGGAATCGGCAGTTTCGTCATAGCTGTTCGTACCGATAATCTGAGCGTCCGTGCTGACTACTGGTCCTGAACAGAGCATGTCGAGTGCAACGCCCTGTGGTTTGCCTTCAACAATGTCGACCAGAACGACGTCAGCGTAGCCTTTTTCAAATATGCGCTGTGCGGTTGTGGCGCCAACAAATCCGGCACCAACAACTGTCACCTTGAACTTCATAATTTGCTTCCTTTTTATACACATACAGAGAATTAGCGATTTGACCAAAATCTACCGCATCGTCATTGCCATTTGTGAGGTTTACCTTTTCTGGGTAGTACTTTGCCCGTGTCGGGCCTTATCGCGTGAGTTTCGTTCGTTTTGGCGGCCGCCTTGCCGGTCACACGGTCGATACCTTCGATACCGGGTGTTCCCATGGCTTCAACGTGACCCATCGCCACGAATAGGATGTCAGCGGTTTCATCGGCTACCGCATCATCGCCCTCGTTTTCAGATATTGCTGTTGCCAGCTCGTTGAACTCCTCGTCGAGGATGCTCGTTCTGTTGGCAACGATATTTGTTGCACTCTGGCCGTCAAACTGTCCCGAGCCAACTTCAAATCGATTGTGAAAATCCCATACTTCGCCAGCCATACGGGAAATTGAATCGACATATTCCTGTCGATCAACTGTGTTTGGCGCGTGTTCTCGATCAGTTTTAGCTGGCACGGAAGAACCGTTGTTTTCTGGAGCTTCTTGCGATTCGGTCATTAATTCTGCTCGCTAGAGCGGGATATTTCCGTGTTTTTTCGGCGGAAGACTGTCGACTTTCGATTCGAGCATTCGCAATGCCTTCACCAGTTGAGGTCGAGTCTGAGCGGGATCGATCACATCGTCGATGTATCCACGGTTGGCGGCGATATACGGGTTCGCAAACTGTTCACGGTAGTCGGCGACCTGCTTGGCTCTCTCGGCTTCGGGGTCGTCAGCATCGGCGATGGCTCGGCGTCCGATGACATTTACAGCACCATCGGGTCCCATAACGGCAATCTCTGATCCAGGCCACGCGAGGTTCACGTCGGAACGAAGTTCCTTAGAGCTCATCACGATGTAAGCGCCACCGTAGGCCTTGCGCAGTATTACAGCCATTTTGGGCACGGTTGCTTCGACATAGGCGTACAGCAGCTTGGCGCCGTGGCGGATAAGTCCGCCGTGCTCCTGCTGAGTCCCGGGCATAAAGCCGGGAACATCGACAAATGTGACAAGCGGAATGTTGAACGCATCGCAGAATCGAACGAATCGCGCCGCTTTGTCCGATGCATCAATATCGAGCATTCCAGCCATTTGATTCGCCTGGTTTGCCACCACTCCAATCGACTTACCATCGAGCCGTGCGAATCCCACGACCACATTCGGTGCGAAGTTATGGTGTACTGACAGGAAGTCGCCGTTGTCGACAACTTTGTTGATCACATCCATCACGTCATACGGCTGATTCGCAGCATTGGGAACAACGTCTCTAAGTTCCGCATCTGCACGATCTGGTGAGTCGGTCGGTGCCACAGAAGGCGCCGATTCAACGTTGTTGGAAGGGAGATAGGAGAGAAGTGCACGAATGTGGTCAAAGCACGCCTCTTCAGATTCAGCTGTGAAATGTGCGACTCCGCTCCGAGATGCGTGCGCTGCGGCTCCACCGAGTTCTTCGTGCGAGACCTCTTCCCCTGTGACTGCCTTCACGACGTCGGGACCGGTGATGTACATCTGGCCGATGCCTTCAACCATGTAGATGAAGTCGGTGAGGGCGGGGGAGTAGACGGCTCCTCCAGCGGCCGGGCCAGCGATCATAGTTATCTGCGGCACGACGCCTGATGCCAGCGTGTTGCGCTTGAATATTTCACCGTAGCCAGCGAGAGAATCTAGTCCCTCCTGAATACGTGCGCCACCCGAATCGTTGATGCCGATGATTGGCGCACCGGTACGCATCGCAAGATCCATCACTTTGGATATTTTTTGCCCCGCTATCTGGGAGAGTGATCCGCCGAGAACTGTGAAATCCTGGGCGTAAGCAAATACCTGACGCCCGTCGACGGTTCCGTGACCGGTAACGACTGAGTCGCCTTCGAATCGCTGCTTGTCGAGGCCAAGATCGTTCGATCGATGGGTAACGAACGTATCCATCTCGGTAAAGCTACCATCATCGAAAAGGCTTACGAGTCGTTCCCGTGCAGTCAGTTTGCCGCGTTTGTGCTGCGACTCAACGCGTCGTTCGCCACCACCTAGATGGGCAGTTTTTCGGCGCGATTCAAGCTGTTCTAACTTCGATGTTTGTTTCTGAGCGTCAGACGCGTTAGATGTGGATTCGGTAGCTATCGTGATGCCTCTCAGGCTAGAGATTCGCTCGTTCTTTTTGGTAATAATCTCGTCGTCAATCGACATTGAGTTCGTCATGGCGCGAAGCGCCACCGAATCCTAACTTACGGCATGATGCGCAGCAACTCCGCTACGCGGGTTATTTCGCGGCGAACGAGGTGTTAAAATCGAACGGTGCAATCACGTAAATTTCTCCCCCCGTATCTTGCGCCACAGCTAACACCAGTTTTTCACCGTTCCAATGGTCATACCAGAAGAAATAACATTCCCCCCCACTCATATCGGCGATCGTAAATTCGTCTGGGGTGAGCGCACATTTGTAATGGGTGTGGTGAACGCTACCCCTGATTCGTTCTCGGGCGATGGCGTGCTTCGCTCGACGAGCGACGTTCAGGGCGCGGTTGCTCAGGCTTTGAGAATGGAAGACGAAGGTGCGGACATTATCGACATCGGTGGCGAATCGACGCGGCCTACCAGCGTCTATCTCGATGCTGTACCAGTTGAGGGCAATGATGAGATTGCTCGGGTTGTTCCCGTCATCGAAGGGCTCACCGATCGTCTGGGTATTCCTATTTCGATCGACACGCGTAAGGCGGCAGTGGCTGAAGCAGCGGTTAGAGCGGGGGCGGTGCTGGCGAACGATGTCTCGATGCTTGGCGATGAGGGGATGGCGGGTGTCATTGCTCGAACTGGCGTTCCGATTGTTGTGAGTCACATCCGGCAGGGCGGTCACAAGGGTGAGGTGGTGCAGGACGTGCTGAACGATCTTGGCGCGGCAGTCGACCTATTGGTCATGGCTGGAGTTGATCGAACTAATATCATCGCTGACCCGGGAATCGGATTCGCTAAAAATACTGGTCAATCACTAGAGCTAATGAAATATCTAGGCATGTTGCGATCTGACATTGAGTTGCCTGTGCTTGTAGGTTCCTCACGCAAATCGTTTATTGGCGCTGTCACTGGTGAATCGGTGGAAGATCGGCGATTCGGAACTGCTGCTACTGTGGCGCTTTCGATTCGGGGTGGAGCTGACATCGTGCGGGTTCACGATGTAAAAGAGATGGTCCGGGTTGCGAAGATGAGCGATGCAATCGTTCGGGGAAGCGGGCAGTCGGGGCATGGCTAGCCAACTCGTAACCGCCTACATTGGTCTTGGCAGCAATCTTGGTGACAGGACGCGAAATCTTGAGGGTGCTGTACAGCGCCTCGTGAGTATCGGGGTGCTCACCGCGATCAGTTCTAGCTATGAGACCAAGCCGTGGGGAGTCGATGGCTATCAACCTCGCTATTTGAATCAAGTCGCCGCTGTATCGACTACGTTGGACCCGCTTGAGGTTGTTACTGAGTTGCTTGCGATTGAGTTTTCGCTGGGTCGTGAACGAGAAGCCAAAAACGCATCTCGCACACTCGATCTCGATCTTCTGTTGCACGGCGATTCCGTGATCACTGCGAGTGGAGTGACCGTACCGCATCCGCGGCTGCACGAACGGGCATTCGTTCTAGTTCCGCTTCTTCAGATCGCACCTGATGTTGTGCATCCGGTGTTGAACCGCACTATTGCCGAGTTGGCAGATGCATCCGACAAGTCAGGTATCAGCGGTCTGGTCTAGGCGATTTGCGCACTTATCCGATTTCCCGATCTCTAGAGGGATCTCAAGGGAAATACACTAGGTGTAGAAGAACACCCGTACGTGCCTTCGTTGGAGTATGCCGCCATCGAGATCCCTCAGATGCACTCGGGAAATCGGCCACTCTACCCCGATATTGAACTCTCGAACAGCACCCTCAACGTCGATGCGAGCAGGAACACGATCACGCCGATAAAAACCATGGCGTCGTACCCGATAAGCCATGACATTCGTGCAGCGATTCCTGAGGGTTTCTCAGTAGAATCGAAGTCCGATTGGCGGAACCGCCAGACGAGATAGAACATCCACAGCGCCAGGGCTAATTTTACGGCCAGCACGATGAACCACTGAACCGAAGCGTCGCCTCCCGTTAGCCGATCAAACATTAGGATTATTCCAGAAACGATTATGGCGATGACGGCAATATCAACAAGTTCGCGATATACCGATCCTAATGGTCGCAACACCGGGCGCACCAGATCAGGATTCGCTCGTTCGACTGGTCGCAGTATGAATACAAAGAAAATGCTCCCGCCTATCCACGCAACAGCGCCGATCGCGTGCGCCCATCGCACGAAAAGCATGATCCACTCGCCAACCGCTATTTCTCCAAACATGGAGCGATTATGCCACCGTTGATCTGGAAATTACTCTGTGCTGACCAGCGGGTTAGGACGCTATCAGCGCTTCGAGCTGCTCGGCGAGCTGATCTTCGCCAATAATTCCGGTCCAAGTTCGGGCGATATCGTGGTTTTTATCCAGGAACACGGAAGTCGGGAACGAGAACACCTCATAGCCTAATTGAACTTTGGATTCGAGATCTGGCATGCTCGGGTACGTCAGGCCCAACTCTTTCACGAACGCTTCGCCGTTCGCCGCTGAGTCCAAGCCCAATTGCTGAATTCCGATGAAGGCCACATCGTCGCCGTACTTTTCGTATGCGGCTTGCAGATCGGGCATCTCGGCACGGCACGGCGGGCAAGAGGGGAACCAGAAATTCACCAATACCGGCTTTCCCTCGTTTAGTTCCAAGCTGAATTCACCATGAGCGAAGGTTTCGCCTGTGATGGCTGGCGCGTTATCAGTCGATTCACCCGACCCACCGGCCGCGACCTGAGCTATCGCCGAATCACTCGGTGAAGCTGCGTTGTCGCTTCCGCAAGCAACTGCTGCGATCGCCACAAGACCGATCAACCCGAGGGGCCAAATTCGTGAGGAGATTCGGTTTCTCATAGAATTATTTGCGGTTCGATCCATCGTGGCAATTTCTCCAAAAACTGCCGAGCTGCCAAAACTTACCCAACGCCAGTCCGAACTGTCACTAAAAGTTTGATGTACCTCGTGGCGGCAAGGGTGCGGCCGGTGTGAGATGCACGTTAAGCTCTACACACATCCCACACCGACGGTTCTCCAAGAAAATCACGTTGCTACCGGGTTACCCCTGACAGTCCACCCGTATTGCATTCAACTGGTCTCGAATTGCTGATTCAAGATTCTCAATCGAAACCCGAACCTGCTCCATCTTGTCCCGATTTCGAATCGTAACAGCGTTATCTTTTTCGACCGTTTCGAAGTCGATTGTTACGCATAGCGGAGTGCCGATTTCGTCCTGACGACGGTATCTACGGCCAATGCTTTGCGAGTCGTCGTACTGGGTATTGAACTGCTCACGTAGAACGTCATAAACGCGTCGCGCCGTCGGCACAAGCTTCTCGTTACGTGACAGCGGAAGCACAGCAACTTGGAATGGTGCAATGTCGGGGTGGAAACGCAAAACCACTCGCTGCTGCTTACCCTCGCCCTCTTCATCGTAGGCGTCCGCAAGAAACGCTAATGCCGAGCGATCAGCCCCCATCGCAGGTTCAACTACGAATGGCACGTACCGCTTTTTCTGCTGATCGTCGAAGTAAGAGAGATCTTTCCCGCTTTTTTCTGTGTGAGCCTTCAAATCGTAGTCGGTACGGTTCGATATGGTTTCGAGTTCGCCCCAACCCCATGGGAACTCATACTCAACATCGGCCGATGCCTTCGAGTAGTGAGGTAGCTCGTCAGCTTCATGAACACGAAGCAGCAGCTTTTCACCCCGAATTCCGTGGGATTTGAACCAGTCCATAGACCAGTTCATCCAGTAGTCGTGCCACTCATCATCGGTGCCGGGTTCACAGAAGTACTCCATCTCCATCTGCTCGAACTCTCGGGTTCGGAATGTGAAGTTACCCGGTGTGATTTCGTTTCTGAACGATTTACCGATCTGCGCGATACCAAATGGAATTTTCTTTCGTGAAGTTGTCTGAACATTCTCAAAGTTTACGAACATGGCCTGCGCTGTTTCGGGTCGCAGGTATACCGTTGCTGCCTCGTCCTCAACGGGACCAAGGAAGGTCTTGAGCAGCAGATTGAACTGTCGTGCAGGTCCAAACGCACCACCACAGTTCGGGCAACCGTCGCCTTCAACTTGATCCTCTCGGTACCTGCGATGACATTCCTTGCACTCCACGAGAGGGTCACTGAAGCCGGCCAGATGACCAGACGCAACCCACACGTCGGGGTGCATGAGAATCGACGCGTCGATACCGACAACGTCGTCACGTCCTCGCACTATCGACTTCCACCAGGCGTCTTTTACGTTCCGCTTGAGTTCGACTCCGACCGGACCGTAGTCCCAAACACTGGAGAGTCCGCCGTAGATTTCTGAACTCTGGAATACAAATCCACGTCGCTTTGCAAGGGATACGAGGGTGTCGAGGCTAGTGCCGGTAAGTGTTCGCTTGGCCAATTTACTGCTCCGGGTAGTTCGCACCGGGCTGGTGCGTCTACGCAAAATAAAAACGTCCGCAGGCTGCGGACGCTGTAACTAAAGTTTACATTCGGACTCCGGGAATCGCAGCACGATTGTTGATCGTGACCTATTATTTGCCAATCAGGCACGAGTGCCGGTTTAATTTAGAACGCACAGCATTCTCAGGAGTTAACGATTTATGGCTAGCGCGATGGCAGGACAGCTTCAGGACAAGGTCGCACTGATAACGGGTGCCGGGCGCGGAATCGGCGTGGGAATCGCAAATGTGCTGGTCGAACGGGGCGCAGTTGTGGCGCTGTGCGATTTGAACGGTGCTGCAGCGCAGGAAACCGCCGACGCTATAAACGTCGCTGGCGGCAAGGCGATTGGTGGAGCAGTGGATGTAACCGACCCTGATTCACTTGATCACTTTGCGGGTCGAACGATCTCTGAGCTCGGGGGCATAGACATATGTGTGGCCAACGCCGGAGTTATCGGTGGTCGTGGGTTTTCTGAGAGAGTCGATTTCACAAAAGAAGACTGGGATATGACCTTCGCTGTGAACGTGCAGGGCATGACCAACACGACCGACGCCGTGAAAGAGCATATGAAAGATCGTGAGCAGGGCAAGATAGTAATAATCGCTTCTCACGGTGGTCGCAAGCCACGAGGTGTGGGCGACAAGGGGCGAGGCAACGCACAGCATCCGTACTTGGTGTCGAAAGCAGCGGCGATTCAGTACACCCACCTGCTAGCAATGGAGCTTGGCGGCTACAACATCAATGTGAACGCCGTGTGCCCGGGCCGGCTGTGGACGGCGATGTGGGAAGCGATCGCTATCAATCACAAAGAGCTGAATCCGGCTTACGCAGAGATGACTCCGTACGAGATTTTCATCGATCAGATCAAAGCGACGATGCCACTGGGGCGACCGCAAACACCTGAAGATATCGGCAAGACGGTGGCGTTCCTGTCGTCGGATGACTCAGCAGAGATCACCGGTCAAGCAAT
>JAPYUK010000001.1:0-64645 GCA_029936155.1 Dehalococcoidia bacterium
TTCCTTGAATTGACAACCGAAGAGAATTTAGGCGAGTAGGAATTGCGTTTCATATCCGTCATAGCGATCAAAGAGATTCGCACATATTTCGCCTCGCCAATGGCCTACGTGGTTTCAGCGGCATTCCTGGCAATTACCGGCTTCTTCTTTGTAGCGTCGGTTTCCGACGCTTTTGCAGAAGCCAGCATCCGTGGCTATTTGGCCGGTGCCATCTTCTTCATGATTTTCATGTCGCCAGCTCTTACGATGCGACTGATAGCTGAAGAGCAGAAACTTGGCACTCTGGAACTGCTTCTCACGTCCCCTCTACGGGAATTTGAGATTGTGTTCGGCAAGTTCATCGCCGCATTTGTGATGACGATGATCATGGTTGGTCTTTCGCTCTACTTCGTGGTCGTCTTGTTCGTCTACGGCGACCCGGACATCGGCCCGTTGTTAAGCGGCCTACTTGGACTAACCCTGTACGCAGCAGCAACTATTGCAGTTGGGTTGTTCGCATCGTCACTGAGCAGTAACCAGATTGTGGGACTGGTCGTTGGTTCTGGGATTCTGACGGCACTAACGATTATCGATTTTGTGAGTGCCCGTCTTTCAGGCGTGGCAGCGCAAGTTCTCGACAGTTTTCAGCTGGGTGCGTCGTTCTCAGTATTTGATCTTGATAGCTTCGGAGTTGCCGAAGGCGGCCACTTTGCAGACTTCGCTAGGGGCATTATCTCGCTTACAGATATCGCCTATTACTCTTCATTAACAGCAGTGTTCTTGCTCCTCACAGTTCTTGTGTTGGAAGCAAGGCGATGGCGCTAGGCCAGTATCAGTAGATGTCAACAGAGCAGCAGAACAGGCCAGACAGTCGGCCATCCCCAGATTCCGTTCGTGAAAAGACTTCCGTTCTCGGAGGTCTGAAGAACAACACGCGTTCGATACGTCAGGCACTCGCACTCATCGGTGTCGGTGCAATCGTATTCGGTGTGTTGATATGGATTTTCCTGCGAGGCCTAGAAGGTCCTTCGTTCACCGTCATGGGCGTCGGTCTTGCACTATTGCTAGTCGATGCGGTCATCTCGCTGGCAACAGTTCGCCAGGCGTTATTTGGTCGAAGAGGTCGTTACGGACTCAACACCGCGATCGTGTTTATCGTTTTCCTAACGATCGCAGTAATAGTCAACTACACCCTTTTCTGGGCTGTGGACCGACCGAATCCGGCCGGATGGCTGCGTGTGGATACGACAGCTACCAAGCAGTTCCTTCTTGAGGAACAGGTTGTTAACACGCTCGAAAACTTGAGAGAGCCGATCAAGATCACCGTCTTTATGACTACCAACTCGGCGGCTGGTGCCGCTGCATGGCGAGACACCGACGACATGCTTAGCGAGTTCCGACGTCGTTCAGGTGATTTCGAACTGACTTACGAGCAGGTCGACCCCGAACTGGATCCGACCACCGCTACTGCTCTAGGAGTGACACAGTTCCCCGCTCTCGCAATTGAGGGAATTGAAAGTCGTCGTCTGGACGTGGTTGTTGGGGACAATCCGAACGATGGCCCTGATATTTTCACCGAACAGCAGGTTGTGACGAGCCTTCTCGTCATCAACCAGATAGCCCAGAAGAAGATCACCTTTATCACTGGTCACTCTGAACGCGATGTGACAGATGTAACGGAGATTTCTGGACTTGGGCTTGCTGGACGAGCTCTCAACAGGGAGAACTACATCGTTCTCGTTGAGACCTTGCAGGAACTCGGAACGCGGATGGCCATTGGCAATCCGCAAGAAATGCCGGCAGCCCTCGTATTTGCTGGTCCGACACAGGACCTATTGCCGTTCGATCAGCAGGTATTGCTCGATTACGCCCGGTCTGGTGGCAGCATCCTGTTCATGTTCGAACCGTACGTCACTCCAGATAGCTTCAAACAGTTCCTCTCCCGATACGCAGTGGCGATTGCTGACGGTCAGGCTGCAGATATCTCAAGCTTTGTTGCTCCGAGCCCGACGTTCATCCAGGTGAAGAGGAGCAATGGACAGCTTCCACCAAACCCGGTTACCGATGGTTTCGAGGTGCTTTACCTGCCCGGTACGACTCACTTTGGCTGGACGGTGGACCCGCAGTCGGTTCCGTTAGCGAATGAAACCACGCCGCTTGTGAATCAAGGCGTTATTGCATCGACCACTCTAAATAGTTGGTCGGAGACTGATCCCAACACATTGGATTTCGATCTGAACACTGAGGTGGCCGGCCCTCTGCCAATCGCAATCGTTGTCGAAGCAGTGGGAGAGTTGGCCGGTGGTGTATATAGCGACGGTGAAGGGCTAATAACTCTGAACATGGTGCTGATTGGTGACACGGATTTTGCCACCAACAACTATTTCAGCTCGGCGAACAACTCTGATCTGTTCGTAAACGCAGTGAATTTTCTTGCGGACGATTTCGAACTGATTTCAATACGTGAGAAGACCGATTCGAACCGCCAATTATTCCTTACTCGGAACGAGCGTGATTTCGTACGTTGGTCTGGCTGGCTGTTGATGCCCGGTCTCATCAGTATTTTCGGGTTCTGGACCTGGTGGAGAAGGCGCTAAAAATGAATCTGCGCCTGATGCTCGTACTCATAACGATCCTTTCCTATGTCGCAATTGGTGTGACGTGGGTGATCACCAATCCAACCGAAGAAGCCGTCGAAGATAATCCGCCATTCTTCTATACGCTGGACACTAATGATCTGCGGAACATCAGGATCGACACAGGCGATGCAGAAACCAGTTGGTCGCTCAAGGACGGTACGCGACGTTGGTATTTCGATGACCTGAACGAAGTTCCAGCTGATCTGTTCCGGTGGGGTGGAATTACGCAGCTACTCGGAGGTCCACGGACTCAGCGAGTGCTCGCACCAAACATTGATGATCTCGCCACTTACGGTCTCGATCAGCCGAGTGCTACGTTCTCAGTCACTCTCCGGGACGATTCGAATGTCACACTTGTTCTCGGGGATCTGACACCCGATGGTTCAAGCAACTACGCGCGTGTCGAAGGCTTTCCCCAACTCGTGCTTGTCGACGCAACTTGGGGTGCGGTTCTCGAGCGCCTCGTGGACGAACCGCCTTTGCCAGAGTGGTATTACACGCTGTCGGGCCAAGTTCGAGAAGTCATTCTTTTCGACAACAACGAAGTACTGCGAGCGTACGGTTACGACAGAGAGATCGACGTGTGGACTGTCTGCGATGTTCCACTTGCCACCGACCCGTGCACAGGACCCCAGTTGGGTGATTCTGAGGCAATTGATATCGAGATTGCTCACTTTGGAAATCCGCAGATCATTGGCGCGGTCGAGCTCAATCTTGCCGACGAAGAAGATTACGAGCAATACGGCACGGTTCTGGAGTCGCCATACATTGCGTTGCGAATCGAGAATCAATCTGCACAGAACGTGATCGAAGTCACTCGTCTAACGATGACAATTGGTGATGAAACGGAAGACGGCCTATCACGCTTTGCTGTCGCAAATGAGACATCGGACGTCATCATGGTCGACAAGGTCTGGGCAGATCGCGTACTTGAGCTGTTCTACGGCGATGTCCTCGCCGACAACAGCTAGAACGTTGGTACGGTCCGGATTTCTCAGTTAGTAGCCGTTCTCCCAACCGTGGTCGCGTTTGGCTTTAATCTGCTAATTAGTGGGCTTCCACTCAGTCGTCGCTAGGGTTAGACGCGACTCGATCACCCCAGTACTGCCTTAGCCACTCACGCCGTCCACTGAAGGCGGTTCGAGTCGAATTAGGTAGTCAGGTTGCGATAGAGCTGGGGCAGGCGCTTCGGAAGCAAGCTAATGTCTGACAGCACTTCATAACTGAAGTCTTCCATCATCGTTTTCATGTAGTCGTGACCTGCTTTGTCGACAGTCAGACAGAATGGTGTGATGCCCGCCTGGCGTGCCTCGATCAACGATTGCCGGGTATCGTGTACTGCGTATTCTTTCTCAACACCCTCACGAGAGTATCCGCGGTCCTGCGGTCGTCCATCAGAGATTAAGAACAGGAATCTAGATCGTGCTTCGACCTCGGCGAGCTTGGCTGCCGTGTGACGAATCGCTGGTCCCATTCGAGTCGCATGAAGCGGTGCAATGCGATCAATTCGGCGGGGAACGATATCGGTGAATTTCTCGTCGAGATCTTTGATTGTGTAGAACTCGACGTTTTCCCGACCGTATCCCGAGAATCCATATATTCCGTAAGCATCGCCAAGCGCTTCGAGTGAGTTGACCAGAAGCGTGATGCCTTCCTTCTCAACGTCCACGATTCGCTTGTACGTACGGCGCAAGCCCTCTGAGCGACGTGAGCGCAGCCAGACCATGTACTCGACAGGGTCATCAGGTGCGCCCCAATCGTCGGACGGTTTCTTTGCTTCGTCGATGGCTTCTGCCGTTGATGCTGACAGGTCCAGCAGGAACGCTACGGCGACTGAACGCTCATTCTTGTTCCTACGCCAGAAAAGTTTTTCATCTGGCGACACGCCTACACGCAGGTCGATCAGTGCCTCAAGCACGGCGTCGAGATCATGCTCTTCGCCGTCTTCGAGTCGTTTTTGCTTCCTGTACATCTCGGGAATGACCAGCTCGAACTGACGCTTGATCTGTGCAACGAGACCTTGATTCTCGGCGAGTGTTTCGCGGAAGAAATTCGGTTCACCGTCGGTCATGATCTTTTCGTGAACCATGCACCAGTCGGGTTTGTATTCGTTGGCTCGGAAATCCCACTCCGGGTAGGTAAAGGTGTCAGGTTCAGTTGCAGTGAGTGGCCCGCCATCTTCATCGACGTGCTGTGAAGGTCCTGGTTGAAACTGCTGGTTTTCGGGATCGCGCTTCTGCAGCTCTTTCATCAGGTTTTCGATCATTTCTGAAACCTGCTGGTCGCCGCCTTCTTCACCTTCAGTCTGCTCCATCTCCATTTCAGGAGCATTCTTCATCATCTCTTCGAGCTGCTCTTGAGTGATCGGTTCCATCTCGCCGTGCTCAGTCATTTCACCGCTTTCCATCATCTGCATCTGCGAGAGCAGCTGGGAAAGCTCGGGTTTGAACTCGCCGCGATAGTCGACTTCCTGGGGAGATGAATAGTCTTCTTCGCCTTCACCCTCGAACTCCTGCTCGCCGGTGCCTTCTTCTTTATCGCCTTCGCCCTCTCCTTCTGGAGATGGCTGCCCCATGAACTGCTGAATTACCTCTTCAGGATCGACAACATCTTCGTCATCGGAGCCGGAAGAATCTTCTTCTTCCTCTGGCTCGAGTTGCTCGAATTCGTCATCGTCCAGTTCATCGTTATCGATATCGATGAGGATTGAGTAGGCACGAATCGATGCTTCGGCAGCGTCCTCGACGATGGCGTCGATAGATGTGATCTTTCTGATCAGGCGGCGGAGCTTGCGTGCAGCATCCTTGTGCTCAGCAGGGACGATCATGTCGTCGACCTGATCGAGGCTGACCCTGATCATAAACTCGACAAGCGCCTCACGAGCGGGAAGCTCGGTGACGTCCGGGCGTGATTCGAGCGCTGCACTCCGGACGATGTTGTACATTTCCATCACGCCTGGGTAGAGTTCGGCGACGTAGCCGTCGATACGTGAGCTTTCGAGAACGGTGAACACGTCGAGCGCCAAACGGCGCTCCTGAAACAGGTCAAAGAACCTGCTCATGTCGGTGAGAAATTCCGGTGTCTCGGGCTCGGCCGCTTCCTGTGTGGCTTCTGCTGCGGCCTGATCGGCCGGCGGTTCGTGTCCAAACACGACAACCTGTGGCTTCTCAACGGTTTTCTTCTTGGCAGCTTCGTCGGCAGCCTTTGCAGCTTTTAGTTCCGATGCGCCGGGAAGGCGAGGTCGCAAATCGTCAAACAACAGCGATGGAATGTTAAAGTCAAACGCGAATGATCCAAATTCAATGTGCCCGATCTGGTGGGTCGAAATGACTTTGAAGAAGCCGAAGTTTTCATCTTTGGTCGTGTATCGGTTGATAACAGACGGCATGTAGATCGTTGTGCCTTCAGTAGTCGGCAGTTCGCCCTGGAACCAACCAATGTTCTTCTCAGCAAGCTGTTGAGCTGCCTGAACATCGATGGCGCGCCCAGTCAGCGCCAGACAGTACATCTGGATTATGTCTCTGACGCGAGAGAGCTCGATCGAAGACGATAGTGAATCGAGCATCTCTTGCGAGCGTGGAGACTCGAGTTTGAAGTACGAGATTGCGGACTCATCGCTCTCACGAGCTATTTGAATGCCTTCCAACTGCCACTGCCCCATCTGCTCGAATGTAACGCGTTCCAGCACTTCAGGGACGATCTTGAGAAATTCGGGAGCGGCTGGAGCTGATACTGCTGCAATACCATCGGTCATTTCCAATAGGCGATCTCGCGTATCAGTTGGCACGCGGTTCACTGTGTTTGCACCGTCACGCAACATGCCAGCGGCATCGCTTACCCCTGTGATGACGAGACGGCGCGCCAAGGAAATGAGCGGTGCACGGTGATTCGGCCCAAGCTCAACGAGAGATGCCGTGGCCGAGTCGAACAACACAGCCGTTTCACGCCACGACTTTTCCGCAACGATCTGTGCAAGGTTGATAAACCGGTCTACGTCCCCAGTGATCTTCGGGAATAGCTCAATACCGGCGCCAAGAGCGTCACCGGCCTGATCGTACGAACGTCGGGAGAGGATCTCCAAAAATTCACCAAAGTGACAGAACTCCTCGAACGAAAGTGTTTCGAGTAGATCTGGAGTCGCTTCGAATAACCGGCAAGAAAGTGCTGAAGACTTCCAGGTTCCGCGGTAGAGCGCTCGGCATACGTTCGCCCAGTCGTCGATGTAACGGGGTCGCAGCCTGAGCATGGCTTTTGGGGATGACTTGAAATAAGCGACCGCGAGTGATGGCGAATCTTCGCAGAGTGACGTCCCTGTCTTTGCCCATTTCAGGAACTGGCCCGAGGGTAGCTGACGTTGAACGGCGACAGAGGCATCGAAGAACTCTGCCGCTGCTTCCCATGACCGAACAGTCATGCGAGCGATCTCGAGACCTTCAGTAGCCCACTGCTGACAGGTCTCGTCGGCGAGTCGGCCAGAAAGCTTTTCGAGAGCAATTTCGTAGCGTTCGAGAACAGGAGCGGGGAACTGCTCGAGTTCTTTCCTAGTCACTTCAATAGCCGGCTGTTTTGGTTCGTCAGAACTAGTCAATTCTGTTCTCGCCCTTTTTCAGACTCTCTCACGCCGCGTTCATAACAATGTCGATGGTGTTCGCAATGATCCAGGCAGATGCTCCCCAGATGATGCGATCCTCGTAAGCGTAGGCAACCATCTCTCGCCTACTACCGTTGCGGATGATCGTGATCGTCCGCTTCGATATGTCGTCCACAAATACTCGTACTGGGATATTGACCACTTCAGCAACTTCGCCAGCTTCGGGTGTGAGCCGCACTTCGTCGGTAACACGCCCGGCGTATGGCCACACCTCGAATCCTGAAGAAGTATCGACTGGCTTCATCCCGCACCAGATGTCGATTTCGCTCGAATCAATCCCCAGCTCTTCTCTTGTTTCACGTAACGCTGCCGCCATCGCCGACTCGTCCGTGTCATCGATCTTGCCACCCGGAAACGCCCACTCACCACCGTGGTGCCTCATGTTGGCTGCTCGTTTGATCATCAGTACGCATGGTTCCCCGTTGGCGATGCTGAATAACAGCGATACAGCCGCGGGAGGACTGCTACCCAGTGCATCCTGCTCAATTTTCGGATCAGAATGCGATCTCAGAGTAGTTTCGAGCCGTTGTATCGTGAGCTTGGATGTGTTCACGCGAAGATCGAAGTTACAACCTCGTCGATGCTGCGTTGGATCTGCGGGTCATCAGTGATACCCCAGGTAACGGATACCTGACATGCACGACGATTCGACACGCCTTCTTTGATGAGGCGACCTGCATAGATAAGCATTCGTGTGCTTGCGCCTTCTTCCAGGCCATGCTCACGAAGGTTTCGGATTTTCACACCGAGTCTTGCCAAACGCTCAGCAGTTTCAAGTTCGCAACCCGACTCGTAGGCGATGATTTGTGCTTCACGCTCTTCGTCCGGGAAGTCAAATTCAAGTGCGACGAATCGCTGACGGGTACTGTGTTTTAGGTCCTTGAGTGCATTCTGGTAGCCAGGGTTGTACGAAACAACCAATAAGAAACCATCGGCAGCGTCAATGGTTGTACCAAGCTTGTCGATCGTCAGTGAACGACGGTGGTCGGTAAGTGGGTGAATGATGACGGTGGTGTCTTTTCTAGCCTCAACGATTTCGTCGAGGTAGCAGATTCCACCGTATTTGACTGCGCGGGTTAGCGGACCATCGATCCAGCGTGTGCCGTCGGCATCAAGTAAGTAGCGTCCAACGAGGTCGCTGGCTGTCAGGTCTTCGTGACATGCGACCGTGATTAGCGGGAGTTTTTCGTCCGTTTTACTGGGCGACGCGCCGTTGGGGTTCCGCTTTGCAATACCCTCGCTCAATCGCCATGCCATGTGCTCAACGAAACGGGTTTTTCCGGTTCCGGTCGGGCCTTTCAGCAAGATTGGAACTCGCTGACGATAGGCCGATTCAAAAATTTCGATCTCGTCAGAAGTCGATACGTAAAACGGCTCGTCCGCTACGTAATATTCTTCGATGTTCCGCTCGTTGTATTTCTGCTGTGTGGCCATTTAGCACTCGCGCCTAGAAGGCGTTTCCTCACCGATTTATCCGGTGAACTACTTGGAATGAGGTCCCGTTTTTTATTGGCGATTTTGATTTATCTATTTCGTTTTTCTGGGATCGACTCCCAGAGCTCGACTATTTGATCACGCAGATCATCAAGAGTTGTGTTGTTTTCGATGACCAGATCAGCTATCGATTTACGTTCGTCCGAGGTCAACTGTGCAGCTACCCTCGCGCCTGTCTCAGATTCATCCAGACCTGATCGTTGCTCGACTCGTTTGACAATATCACCTCTCGGTGATTCTACCGTCCAGACGATGTCTGCCAATCGATCCCATCCCGGTTCGTAAAGCTTTGCTGCCTCGAACACAACAACTTTGGTTCCGCGTTTTTCCTCTTCTGCAAGGCGAGCCTCGATCATCTCTTCGACGACTGGCCAAACAATTTCCTCAAGCTCCAAACGTCGGGCTGGATCAGAAAAAACGATCTTCCCCAAAGATTTCCTATCGATAAAACCGGAGGGGTCTAGTACGTCATTTCCGAACTGGCTGACAATCGCTTCGTGAGCCTTTGTTCCAGGCAGATAAGACGAGTGCGCAACCTTGTCCGACTCGATCACCACCGCCCCCAGTTCAAGAAGAACGTGTATAACCTCGGTTTTTCCGGTACCAATACCGCCGGTAAGGCCGATGACTAACACTTATGCTCCCAATTGTGCCCGGTTAGTTATGTGGCGAACCGATTAATCTTACGCCCGTGCGTTCGTTATCGCAGTGCTATTTCCAACTAGATTGCGGTTAGGCGGTAGTAAACTTTTGTTACCAGTGTTGCCCAGAAGTAGTTTCGGGAGGGAAACTTGGTCAGTATTTTTTTTCGTACACACCTCAGTTTGGAGAACGCTTGTGACCGAGTCCGCATACCGATCTCTACCATCGGTAGATGCGTTGCTTCAATCAGACGAAGTGGTGGCGTTGGCTCGCGACTTCTCGCATGAAGCAGTGACAATGTTGGCGCGTGACGTGCTGGCAGGCGCTAGAGCGATGATCAAAAATGACGGTGATGCACCGTCCACAGAGTTGATGATCGCCGAGATCGCCGACCGGGCAGATCGAGCATGGGGAGCATGGCCGAAGCCAGTCGTCAATGCCACGGGTGTAGTGCTTCACACGAATTTGGGAAGGTCTCCGTTGAGCGCTGGAGTGGCAGAGGTTGCAGCGGCCTCTGCATCGATATATTCCGATCTCGAGTTCGATCTGGATTCCGGGAAGCGCGGATCCCGCAACGCTCACATTTCCGAGCTGCTGTCGCAGGTTTCTGGTGCCGAGGCTGGAATAGCGGTCAACAACAATGCATCTGGAGTGTTGTTGACCTTGGCCGCGGTTGTGGGCGCTGACAGTTCGAAAACCGAGGTGATCGTTTCACGAGGTGAAGCGGTCGAGATCGGTGGTGGCTTCAGAGTTCCGGACGTGATGCGCCAGTCGAGTGCGACACTTATCGAGGTCGGCACGACAAACCGTACGTACGCAGCGGATTACGAGGCCGCAATCACACCTCACACGGCTGCAATTTTAAAGGTCCACCCGAGCAATTTTGTGATCGAAGGTTTTACGCACGGCGCCGAATTGGCTGAATTGGCCGAGGTTGGTCAAAAACATGGAATTCCGATAATCAATGATCTGGGATCAGGGTGCTTGGTAGATACCCGCAAATACGGTCTGAAGCAGGAGCCGCAAGTTCAAGATTCGATTTCGGATGGTGCAGCGCTAACGCTTTTCTCGGGCGACAAGCTTTTGGGCGGACCACAGGCTGGCTTGATTGCCGGTGACCAGAACTGGGTCGACCTAGTTTCGAGGCATCCGCTGGCTCGTGCGGTTCGCATCGACAAGATGACTTTGTCGGCGATTGCCGCCACTCTTACTTCGTATCTCAAAGGCGCACACGATGAAGAAATTCCGATCTGGAACATGATCTCAATGCGCGAGTCGGCGCTCGCGGCGAGAGCAGAAAAGTGGCGAGATGCCATAGGAGCTGGAACTGTTGAACGGGCAAGATCGGCAATTGGGGGCGGTTCGCTTCCAGGCCAAACTTTGCCCACATCGGTGTTGATTATCGAGCCCGGTGAGAGTGCCTACCGATTTGCGGCGAGTCTTCGTAGTAGTCCGGTTGCGGTAATCGCTCGAATAGAAAAAGATCGAATATTGTTGGATCCTCGAACCGTGTTCCCTGTACAGGATGACGCAGTCGTCGAGGCGCTGAAACTGGCGATTGGAAGCTCGGGAGAATGAGTCCTAAGCGTCGCAGGCGGCCAAAGCCCGCCGCCGAACAATCGTGGTCGGCAAGTTCAGCTGGTGGAATCGATCCAGTCAACATCGAGATCGACCTGCATGGGATGCGTGCCAGTGAAGCCGAAACTATGATTAATATCCATCTCCAGCGGTGTCACAACGCACGTCTCCACATCGCCAAAATCAATCATGGCCACGGCACTGGCGTTCTCAAGCAACTCACCCGAGACACGCTCACCAAAAGTGATCTAGTCGTCCGCCATTACCCCGGTTCGTACGGCGATGGTGGCGATGGTGTGACGATCGCAGAAATGAACTACGGCGGGCACAAAGCGTTCAACCGCAGGGCGAACAACTCGATCGTGCCGAAGTCCTTGCCGAAAAGATAACTGGCACAGCTTTGGACACGCCTATCGAGAGTTGCGGGTTGGTTTGGCGTAACCTGTCACCAACGACGCTTTCAAGCACACGTAGTTCGAATTTCCAGTCGATCACTTAGTCGATCTTAGAGTCCCAGATGACGCTGTTTGACCATCGAAAACAAGAGATTCAGGATCGCATCGCTCCATTAGCGACACGCATGCGACCGCGAATTCTTGACGAGTATGTCGGGCAAAAACACATCCTCACTCCAGGCAAAGTGCTACGAAGAGCGATTGATGAGGATCGCCTTCCCTCAATGATTCTGTGGGGGCCACCGGGTAGCGGGAAGACCACGCTGGCTCGGCTTGTTACGGGCGCTACCAACTCGCACTTCGAGCAGTTGAGCGCCGTTACTTCGGGTATCAAAGATGTTCGTGCCGTCATGGCACTTGCCAGTGATCGCTTAGGCCAGACTGGTCGACGAACAATTCTGTTTATCGACGAGATACACCGGTTCTCTAAGTCGCAGCAGGACGGGCTTCTGCCACATGTTGAGGACGGCACCGTGACCCTGATTGGGGCCACAACCGAGAACCCGTCATTCGAAGTTATTTCTCCGTTGCTGTCACGCACCAGGGTGTACACACTTGAGCCGTTGCACGATGAGGACATCACTGAGATCATCGAGCGAGCTATTACGGACAAGGAACACGGTCTCGGTCGTGAAAAAGTAACGCTTTCAGAAGATTCGATGCGCTTCCTTCTTCGTGTCGCCAACGGAGATGCTCGATCGGCTCTCAACACCCTAGAACTGGCAGTTGAATCTACGGAGCGTGATGAGGCTGGTGCCATCGCAGTCGAAGTCGAAACGATGGAAGAATCGGTGCAGCGCCAGTCACGCTACGACCGGCTCGGCGACATGCACTACGACACAATTTCGGCCTTCATTAAGACGATTCGTGCTTCTGATCCAGACGCAGCGTTGTATTACCTGGCAAGGATGATTGACGCTGGTGAAGATCCGGTGTTTATCGCTCGACGGCTCGTTATTTCAGCGGCTGAAGACATTGGGCTTGCCAATCCGAACGGCCTTGCTGTTGCGATGGCCGCCCAGCAGGCGGTGAGTTTTGTTGGAATGCCGGAGGGTCGCATTCCGCTGGCGGAAGCAACTATCTATCTGGCGACTGCGCCGAAGTCGAACTCTGCTTACAAGGCTATCGACAAGGCGCTGGAGTTCGTGCGATCTTCACAAGATGAACCTGTGCCAAACCACCTTCGAAACGCCCCTACCCGGCTGATGAAAGACCTTGGGTTTGGAGATGGCTACGAGTATCCGCACGACAAACCAGGGCACTTTTCACAGGCAGAAAACTTGCCAGACGTTATCAAAAACGAACGTTTCTACGAGCCGGGTGATCTTGGGGCAGAAAGTGCGATTCGCGAGCGACTGCTCAAGTGGTGGGGCGAGCGATACGGTGACCCGAAGAAGAGCTAGATCCCGGTCTAACTAGTAGTCCGCCTGCCGTAGTGCTCTGAGTACGTCTCCGATGCCCATTCGCTGGCCGTAAAGTAGCAGTCCGGCTCGGAACACTTGGGCGCTCAACCACATCAGGAATAATCCTGAAAGCGCGATCAACAGCAGTCCGGAGGCTCCAAGGCCCGTGATTTTCCCCAGCATGATGGATATTGGCGAGGTCGAAGTTATTAGCATTTCGACCATTCGATTTTCTTTTTCTTCAGAAAAGCATTGCGACAGAAATGCCGGCGCAACTCTGGCCACTTCGCCTTGGAATGATCCGCTCGACTCGGGTCGACCTTCGTCATCAACGGTGAAAAGTACGTAGTCAGCCGGTTGCAAAATTCGTGCAATAAGTTCCGGCGGCAGCGACTCGTCGGCTACCCCCGCCCGAAGAATATTGTTAAACCCTTCGGTAGTGCGGTCTTATGATGAGAGTTCAGAACTTTTCTTGTACCAGTCAACTCGGCCGATTGAGGGGTAATCGGCTTGCACGACAAATAGCTCTTTGATCCCTCCCGCGGCAATCCCGAAAACCAAAGTAAAGACTACGTTTGCCCTTCCGTTTAGACGATTTCTTTCATCACTCGGTCGAGCGCAGACACGGCGAATTCGTAGTCGTGATCGGAAACGCCATAGTGAGTCACGATTCGCAATTCGGAGTCGCCACCGTTCATCAGCACGCCCTCTTCCAACATTCGAGCGGCAATCTGGTTGCCAGTGTGAGTTGGCACGTCGAATCTGATGATGTTGGTTTGGATGTGCTCCGGGTCTACACCGATGCCGTTCATCTCGGCCATTCTCGAAGCGAAGCGCTTTGCGGAATCGTGGTCTTCTTGCATGCGGTCGATCATCGAGTCGAGTGCGACAAGTCCAGCGGCAGCCACGACTCCGACCTGTCGCATGCCCGATCCGAGCATCTTGCGCCACCGGTCGGCCTCTTCGATGAAGTCTTTCGACCCTACCAAGATTGATCCGATTGGGCACGCCAGACCTTTCGAGAGACAGAACGTGGCGCTGTCGACATCTGCTGTGAGATCGGATGCAGGAACTCCTAAGGCAACGGCTGCGTTGAAGATTCGGGCACCATCGAGATGAACACTCAGTTCTTTTTCGTGCGCAGCATCGGCCATGGCCTTCATCTGCTCAGCATTCAATGCCCGTCCACTTGAAGCATTGTGTGTGTTCTCGATAGTTAGAAGTCGAGTTGGCGGCTTGTGATAGTCACGGGGCTTTACTGCCGCTCTTATTAGATCAGGGTCCAGAAAACCGAATTCGTCGGTTTTGATCGGGTACAGAATCACGCTGCCGAGCACCATCGTGCCACCGGCTTCGTTGTTCATGATGTGGCACTGATCACCAACGAGAACTTCATCACCACGTTCAGCGTGGGCCAATACCGCGACTAAATTTCCCTGTGTACCTGAAGACACGAACAAACCGGCTTCTTTGCCGAGTCTTTCGGCGGCGAGATCCTGGAGTTTGTTGACCGTGGGATCATCTCCGTAGACGTCATCGCCTAGTTCGGCCTCGTACATCGCCTTGCGCATCTCGGGGCTTGGATGTGTGACTGTATCGCTGCGTAGATCGACTCGGATCATGCCGTGGGTTCTCCAGTTAGGACCAGTGAGGAACTGTGCCAGTTCAGTTTGCTGATTTGGTTTGCTGGCATCGAGGCTCGATACCAATTCTTGATTTCAATCGGCGATTCTAACCGCAGGATGACTCCACGCATACTGTCCGAACGTATACTCGAATAGGACTTTACGGACTGATCGGGATCCACGAGAAAAAGATCGACCAACTTGACTACAGATCCAACCAGCGAGCTTACAAAAAGCAATCGAGCCAAATTTTCTGACCCTCTACCCTGGGCCATTATGTTCATCGCGCTAATTCTTGATCAGCTGACGAAGTGGCAGGTGATCGAGAATCTCAGCGTGGGTGAATCGTGGCCTACGACTGGCTTTCTCAGGTTCACACATGCGTGGAACACAGGCACGGCTTTTTCGCTGTTTCAGGGACAGGGCGACATTCTAACGTGGGTGTCGCTCGTTGCTGTCGTAGTTTTAACGTGGATTTACCGTTCCATCGATGATCCACCATGGGTGCTGCGTATAGCGTTTGGCCTGCAGTTTGGTGGAGCAATCGGAAATATCGTGGATCGAGTCCGGATCGGCCATGTGACCGACTTTATCGACGTTGGGCCCTGGCCGATATTTAACATCGCCGACTCTTCGATTGTTATCGGCATTGGGTTGATGATCTTTTACTTCTGGTTCCTCGATGGTGGGGAAAATATAGATACTGAAAAAACCGACGAGGCCAATGCAACTCCAATTTCTGGAACTATTGAGTCGACTGAACCTGCGGTCGTCAACTCCTCTGCTGAGTCGCCCGAGTAGATTCTGATGGACGGTCACTGATGGAGTTCACAGTTTCGGACGAACAGGCAGCCAAGCGCCTGGATGTGTTCCTGACGGGACGGCTTGACCAGGCCGAGTCACGTTCAGATGTCCAACGTTCGATAAAAGCCGGTGATGTTTCTATTGATGGTCGCATCGTTAAGCGGGTCTCGTTAAAAGTGAGTACCGGCCAATTGATAGTTGTAGCCGACGACGTCGAATCCGGCCCACGCGAAACGGTTTCGACAAATATTTCGTTGAACGTTGTATACGAAGATGAGGACATTGCGGTGATCGATAAACCGGTCGGGATGACGGTACATCCGGGTGCGGGTCACATCGACGACACTCTTGCCAATGCAGCGGTTTACCGGTGGCCACGGATCGTCGACATTGGTGAATCAGATCGACCAGGCATCGTTCATAGACTTGACCGGGACACCAGTGGCCTGATGGTAATAGCGCTCAGCAAGCAGGCTTATAAGGGTCTCAACGAGCTGATTCGCAAACGAGAGATGACTCGGATTTACACGGCTCTGGTGTGCGGCGTACCGAAAACACGTGAAGGCGTTGTCGATGCTCCGATCGGTCGAGATCCGCACCATCGAACACGGCAGGCGGTAGACGAGGCAGGTCGGCCTTCACGGACCCACTACCGGGTCGACTATGAAATAGGAGATTTCGCATATCTTGAAGTGCGACTTGAAACAGGTCGAATGCACCAGATCCGCGTTCATTTGGAAGCTATCGGGCACGCCGTCGTCGGCGACCAGACATATGGCAAGCATGCGGGTTCATTGATCAAGAATTTGAACCGACAATTCCTGCATGCATCGAGGCTAGAGTTCGAACATCCTGTCTCGGGCGAGTCACTTTCGATCTCGTCCGACCTGCCACAAGATCTTCAGCGAGCTCTCGATTCCCTGAAATGACCACACGTATTTGCCATCTTAGATAGCCCATTCCATTTCACCCAGCCCTAGTCACTGCTAAAGTTTTTCGAATGACAAGTCCAACCACCCCGGTTCGAGTTCGCTACGCGCCTAGCCCAACCGGCATCCCACACATCGGAAACATCCGCACCGCCCTGTTCTGCTGGATTCTCGCTCAGCAGACGGAAGGTCAGTTCATCGTTCGGATCGAAGATACTGATCGCAGCCGATACGATGCCGATGCCGAGAAGGCAATATTCGAATCTCTGGACTGGCTAGGGCTTAGCTGGAATGAAGGCCCCGGCAAGGGTGGTCCGCACGCCCCGTACATACAATCGGAGCGGCAGCAAACTTATATCGACGCAGCACTGAAGTTGATCGAAGCAGGTCACGCCTACTTCGATGACACGACTCCAGAGCAACTTCACGCGCTGCGAGAACGCCAGCGCGCCGCGAAGCAGCCGCCAAGGTATGACGGACGTGGACGACATCGCAGCTCCGATGAAATCGAAGAGTCGCGCAAAGCCGGGCTCCCAATAACGGTTCGCTTGAAGGTTCCTGAACATGGTTCAGTGTCGTTCAACGACGCGGTGCGTGGCAAAATAACTTTCGAAGTCAAAGAGCTCGATGATTTTGTAATTTTGAAGTCGGATGAGATGCCGACCTACCATCTGGCTCATATCCTCGATGACCATGCGATGGGTGTTACCCACGTCATTAGGGGTGACGAGTGGATATCGAGCACGCCTCGCCACCTGTTGATTCATCAGGCACTGGGAATCGAGCCACCAGAGTATGTGCACGTTCCGTTGATCCTCGGTAAGGACAAGGCGAAGCTCAGTAAGCGCCACGGGGCTACATCGGCACTCGAATATCGCGATCTCGGGTTCCTGCCGGATGCCGTGTTCAACTTCATGTGCCTGCTCGGCTGGTCGCCGGGTGATGACATCGAGGTAATGAGCCGTGAGGAAATTGTGCGTCGATTCAGCATCGACCGGATCAACGATTCCCCAGCGACGTTCGACAGTGAAAAACTTGAGTGGATGAATGGCGTCTACATTCGCAACATGGATAAAGACCAACTGATGTCCGAGCTGTTGCCGTTCATGGAACGGCCCGAAGCTGAAGGCGGACTACCCGATTCGGTTGCACGACCTATCGACCGTGACTACATGAGGAGTCTGCTTCCGCTTGTCCATGAACGACTGAAGCTGCTCACGGAGGGCACAGAGACTCTTGGTTTCTTCTTTGCCGACAACGTGAACCCGTCAGCTGAAGACCTTCCAGGTCGAAAGATGGACGCTGCCATGACTGAACAGGCACTTGAAGCTGCGCTTGGTCTCTGCAAGACGGCCTCGCCGTTTGAGCCGGAGCATCTAGAGGGTGAATACCGAGCGCTCGCGGAGAAGATCGAGATGAAGCCGGGGCAGCTGTTCTCCCCAATCCGTGTGGCTACAACGGGAAAATCGTTTGCGCCTCCGCTGTTCGATACGATGGCGGCGATCGGGCAGAATCGCTGTGTTGAGCGCATCGAGAGTGCAATAAAGATTCTTCGTTCAGCCGCGGTAACTTCTGACGAGTAGCAGTTCGAGTGAAAAACTCAGATTGACCAGCCACGGGGCTACTACCTATACTGGAAGGTAGCGCATCTGCATTTCAGATGAATTTTTCAGGCGGCCAATTAATATTGCTAGCCGTAAGCACGAATCAGGATCACCGTTGGTAGAACTACGAATCAACGAAGGCGAGAGCTTTGAAGGCTTTCTCCGACGCTTTACCAAGCGTGTACAGCAGGAATCGATCATTTCTGAGGCTCGACGCCGACAGCATTTCGAGCCACCTTCCATCACTCGAAAGAAGACAGCAGCAGCCAAGCGACGCAAGAGCATCAAGGCGACGATGAAAAACATGTAGCCCACGTGTGGGGATTGCATTTGCTGTCCGATAACGACTTCACCCTGAATTTACGGGGTGTTTTTGTTTAACTTTTGCTCGCTTCCCTGCCCGTCGAAAGATTTCACATCAGGTTAATAGAAAGACGTACAGAAACCGTGATTTTCTTTTCGGGAGGGGTGACAATAAACTGACCGTTCGCGAGCGAGCTGTTCTACAGCTTGCTTGACCGCCTACGAGTCTGCCATATGGAGCACGTAAATTGAAATTCGGGATTGTTGTGTTCCCAGGTACGTGGAGTGAAAAAGATACCCACCACGCAGTTTCAGGAGTGCTGGGCCAGGATGCCGAGTACATCTGGCACGGTGATGAGCAGCTCGATCAATTCGACGCCATCGCTTTACCCGGCGGCTTTTCTTATGGCGACTTCCTTCGGTGTGGCGCCATCGCCCGTTTCTCACCCGTCATGGAAGCAGTGGTTGCGTTTGCCAATCGAGGCGGACCGGTCCTAGGAATTTGCAACGGCTTTCAGGTGCTTTGCGAGTCGGGGCTATTACCTGGGGTTCTGATGCAAAACGACCATCTGGAATTCCGATGCATCTGGACCGATCTCAAAATTGAGAACGATTCGACCATGTTCACCTCAGATGGGACCAATGGGCAGACCCTTCATATCCCGATGTCGCACGGAGAAGGCAATTACCAGGCCGATACGGCCACAATCGACCGGCTTGAAGGCAACGGGCAGGTGGTGCTGCGATACGCCGACGCAGCTGGGAATGTCACGCCCGAGATCAACCCGAATGGATCTATCAACAATATTGCAGGGATCGTAAACGAGCATGGCAACGTGATGGGCATGATGCCGCACCCCGAGAAGGCCAGTGAGAAGATCATCGGCGGCGACGACGGGAACGTTATTTTCAGTTCGATGATCAATAGTTTCGTCGCTTCAATGGTCTAACAACTACCGCAGAGATTTATCAGGAAACGGAACCAGACACGAAATGACGGTAAGTCAGGAAACACTCGACGAAATCGCTCTTAGCCGAGACGAGTACGAAGCGATAATCGATCGACTCGGCCGGGAACCCGGTTCACTTGAGCTCGGCCTGTTCGGTGCATTGTGGTCGGAACACTGTGGCTACAAGCACACTAAGGCGCTGCTTCGTACCCTCCCCTCCTCCTCCGAGCGCCTGTTAGTGGCTCCCGGAGCCGAGAACGCCGGGGTTATTGATCTTGGCGATGGACTGGCGGTCGCTTTCAAGATCGAGTCGCATAATCACCCGTCGGCTGTTGAGCCGTTCGAGGGCGCAGCTACCGGTGTCGGCGGAATCATTCGAGACATTTTCGCAATGGGCGCACGGCCAATCGCCCTGCTCAACTCGCTCCGATTCGGTCAGCCTGATGATGCTCGCACGCGTTACCTGATCAACGGCGTTATTGGCGGTATATCTTCCTACGGCAATTGCATCGGAATTCCTGACGTCGGTGGCGAGATATTTTTCTCCGACACCTACAAGGGCAACCCGCTCGTCAACGCCATGTGTGTAGGTCTAATCGAAGACGGCAAGATGGCAAGCGCCTCTGCCAAAGAGCCGGGTGACCTGCTGATTTTGGTCGGGGCCGATACCGGTCGAGACGGGATTCACGGTGCTTCTGGACTTGCATCACGAGCGTTCGAAGAACAGGCCGAGATGCGTTCGGCAGTACAGGTCGGGAATCCCTTTTTGGAAAAAGTTCTGATGGAAGCTTGTATTGAATCGCTCGATTTGCCCGGCGTGGTTGGTCTTCAGGATTGCGGCGCAGCGGGTATAACATCGGCGGCAATCGAGATGGCAGAGCGTTCCGTCATGGGCCTAAAACTGCTGATCGACAATGTGCCTCGACGCGAAGAGGGTATGACACCTTACGAAGTGATGCTCTCGGAGTCGCAAGAGCGGATGCTGTTGGCGGTTACTCCAGGCCTTGAGGGTCCCGTTTTCGAGTTATTCCAAAAGTGGGACCTTGATGCGACGGTGATTGGCGAGTTCGAACTGGGTGAGAATGTTCGCATCTATGATGAGGGCAAAGAGGTTAGCTCGACTCCAGTCATCATGTTGACGGACGCTCCGGAGTACAAGTTCACGGGAATCAAGCCTGAGTGGCTGACGAAGCTGCAAAATGCTGATCTTTCGACGACGCCGTTACCATCTGCATCGCCAACTGAGACTCTGCTGAAAATGCTCGCTGCGCCGAACATCGCATCCCGATTCCCGATCTACCGCCAGTACGACTACCACGTGCAGACCAATACGGTCGTTGAACCGGGCGGTGATGCAGCTGTGCTGCGACTCAAGGGTTCGAAGCGAGGAATTGCGGTCTCGACTGACTGCAATGGCAGAATCTGCTATCTCGATCCAGAGGTCGGAACTGTTATCGCCGTGGCCGAAGCTTGCCGGAATCTTTCAGTAACCGGTGCTAAGCCTGTTGCACTTACCGACGGACTGAATTTTGGCAATCCGGAAACAGACGATGTTCAGTACCAGTTGACCGAGTCGATAGCGGGCATGAGTCGTGCTGCCGAGTCGTTTGGCATTCCGATCGTTAGCGGCAACGCCAGTATGTACAACCAGTCGATGGGCATCGATATTTTCCCGACTCCGATCATCGGATCGCTCGGTCTGTTGGAGGACGTTGAAAAGCACGCCACTGCCGGGTTTAAGACCGAGGGTGATGCCATCGTATTGCTGGGTACCGATTCGACATGGGACAGTATCCAAGGCCTTGCTGGAAGTGAGTATCTCGATCTGGTTCACGGCAAAGTCGAGGGTCATCCTAGTATCGATCTCGATCTAGAGGTCAGGACTCAGGCTGTCTGTCGTGAGGCGATCGAAGCTGGACTTGTGGCTTCGGGTCATGACGTTTCAGACGGTGGAGTTGCGATTGCGATTGCCGAGAGCGCAATTATCGGTGGCATTGGCGCAGAGATAGACGAAGCGCCCGGTGACCGGTGGGATGCTGCAATGTTCGGTGAATCGCAGTCGAGGATTATCCTGAGTGTGCCTGCCGATGACGTAACCAGGCTTGAAGCCATGGCGGCGGCGAGTAACGTGCCGCTGACCGTAATTGGCAACGTCGGCGGAAGTTCGCTGAAATTTGGTGACGCTGTTTCACTCCTACTTGCAGACGCCGAGGACGCCTGGAAAAACGGCTACACACTGGCAACTTCAGACTAGATAGTGGTTCTACCGACTCAAACGGATATCTCGTCGCTGATCAAGCGTTACGACGCGCTTTTCTTCGATTCGTTTGGCGTCCTGGTGGACGGGGTTGATGCCATACCGGGCACTGTCGAGCTCATAAATCGGATGAACGAAGCCGATGTGAACTACTTCGTGGTCACGAACGATGCGTCGGTTTCACTCGTGAAACGGGTAGCCAAGCTCAAATCGCAAGGATTCGAGATACCGATCGAGCGCATCGTCAATTCGGGATCGTTGATCGCCGGGTACGTTGAAGCACATTACCTGCAAGGCAAACCTACTCTTGTTCTCGGTACACAGGACTCGAAGGACTACGCGATCGAAGCCGGAGTTCGGTTGGCCGAGCCGAACGATCCTGAAAACGAACCCGATGCAGTGATCGTTGGAGACAACCGGCCATACGACTGGGAACCGATGCTCGAACTGCTTCTCGGTCTACTAAGCCGCCGGTTTGTGCAACACAACCCGGTTCGGTTAGTTCTCCCAAATCCTGATTTCATATTCCCAAACGGACCAGGGGCGTTTGGGTTTGGAGCCGCGGCATTTGTCGACCTCCTTGAGCAGGCTCTTGTTCGTCTGCACGGCACCCACGACGAGTTGATCGCTTCCAAGTTGGGTAAGCCCTACTCTCCGATATTCAAAGAAGCTATTCGGAGAGCTGGAACCAGCAATGCCGTGATGATCGGAGATCAGCTAGAAACCGACATCTTGGGAGCCAATACGGCAGGTATCGATTCAGCTGTTGTTACGACCGGAATCAACCGTCGAAAATCGCCAGAAGACTTCGAAGAACTAGCTGAGGAGTTAACTCCTCGGTATATTCTTGCTTCACTCGTATAAAATCAGTAGATATAAGAATGATTTGAGACAAACGCGAGTGGTCTTGGCACTCGCGTTTACTTGTGGTCCCGGAATCCTAGATACAGATGCCAACTTACGTTTACAAGTGTACTGACAACGGTCATGTTTTTGAATTAGTCCAGAAATTCAGTGCAGACCCGGGCGCCAAGTGCCCAACTTGCCGAAGCGAGTCGAAGCGGCAAATTACTGCGCCGACCGTTATCTACAAGGGTTCAGGCTTCTACACCACAGACTACGGTTCAGGATCAAGCCGGGCGAATAGCAAGCCTTCGAACGGCAGCTCGTCGGACAGTTCCAAATCTTCTGATTCTGAATCTGATTCGAGTTCACCGAGCAAATCTTCAGCCGAAAGCAAGAAATCGGATAGCGGCAAAGACAGCGGAAGCTCGCACTCTCACGACGGAGCGAGTCACTCGCACGGCGCCGGAAGCCACACCCACTAGCTGGCGATTTCAGTCTCAAAATGCGCGTCGTAATCCAGCGGGTCAACCGAGCTTCAGTAACCGTCGTTGGTCAGGTGACCGGTTCTATCGAGCTTGGGCTCTGCCTTCTTGTTGGGATCACTCACGAAGACACTCGGGAAGACATTCGGTACATCGTCGACAAGACGCTGAATATGCGTATATTCCCTGACCAAACCGGCGATTCTGGATTCGATGAGTCTGTGATGGACGTCAATGGCGGACTGTTGCTGGTGAGCCAGTTCACGTTGTACGCGTCGACTCGCAAAGGTCGTCGCCCCGGCTTTACCGATGCTGCCCGGCCTGAGCAGGCGCAGCCGATGTTCGATGAACTTGTGGATACGTTCAGAATGAACAGTGGTTTGAGCGTCGAGACGGGTGTTTTTGGCGCATCGATGACTGTTGATATCGAGAACGCTGGTCCGGTGACGATCACCCTCGATTCGGCCGAGCGTAGTGCACCGCGCAAGGGCTAGTGCTCGTTTACTGCGGTGACGAAATTCAGGTTCATCTGAATCCCCGGACAGGTAGGAAGATACTGTTTGTCCGCTCGGATAGACGATCGATTCAGGCGTGTTTGGTTTCGTAGTCGAGCGAAATATCCATGGCCGGAGGCGAGTGGGTCAGCGCGCCCACTGAAATGATGTCGACTCCGCTTTTTGCCACATCGGCAATGTTCGCGAGCGTAATTCCACCTGATGCTTCGACTGTGCACTCGGCAGCTATCTGGTTGACTGCCGAGTGCATTTCTTCTGGTGACATATTGTCGAGCATTACGATGTCCGCCCCCGCGTTCGATGCGGCTAAGGCAGCCTCGATGGACTCGACCTCGACTTCTATCTTGACAGTGTGCGGTGCTCTGGCCCTCGCACGCCTGATCGCCTGGGCAAGGTTCACGCCTTCTCCGGCGAGTGCGGCAAGATGATTGTCTTTGATGAGCACACCATCGGCGAGACTCATTCGATGATTGCGACCGCCACCAATCGACACGGCGTACTTGTCGAGAAGTCGAAGGCCGGGAACGGTCTTCCGTGTGTCTGTGATAGATGCGGTAGTGCCATCGACGGCGTTCACGTATTGGTCTGTGAGGGTCGCTATTCCGCTCATCCGCTGGAGAAAATTCAGGGCTGTTCGTTCCGCTGTGAGAATTGATGCCATCGATCCTGCAACGGTGGCGGCGATCTCACCGCCTTCAACGCGGTCACCGTCGAGTAACTGCTGTGTGAAGACCAGATTAGGATCGACTCGGCGGAACGCGGCAGCAGCTACTTCCAGTCCGGCCAAAATTCCAGGTTCTTTGGGAACTAGAAACGCTCTTGCTTCGAGATGCGTTGGGATGAGCGCGTTGGTTGTGACATCGGCGCCAACTGAATCCTCCTCCAACGCACGGTCAATAAATAGGTCGAGATTGCCGGGAGTTGGAAGCATTCAGGTTCTCTGGTGAGTGAGTAGTTCTATTATCGCTAGCCAGCGATTTCAAGCATTCGCTTAAGCGCAACAAGTGCATTTCGCTGGGTTTCAGGCTCAACTTCGATTCGGTTTATCGCGAGTCCCGCCATGATGCCTTCGAGAACCCACAGCACGTACGCTGGGTGAATTCGGTACATGGTGGCACACGGGCAAACCACTGGGTCGAGGCAGAAAATATCCTTGTCAGGATTTTCAGCTGCGAGTCGGCGAACCATGCTGATCTCGGTGCCAACACCCCACGATGATCCCGCGGGTGCTTCGGCAATCTTCTGAAGAATCAGCTCGGTCGAGCCGTACATATCGGCTGCAGCAACGACTTCCTGAGTGCACTCCGGGTGAACGATGATAGTTGTTTCGGGGTTACGTTCTTTCGCCTCTTTGATCTGATCGACCGTAAAACGAGTGTGAACTGAACAGTGACCCTGCCACAGTAAAACTTTGGCATTACTGATCTGTTCTTCGGAGAGCCCGCCCATCGGCAAGAAGGGATTCCAGACGGCCATATCGTCTTCCAATATTCCCTTTGCAATGGCAGTATTGCGGCCCAGATGCTGGTCAGGAAGGAACAAAATCTTCTCGCCGCGTTCGAGTGCCCAGTCGAACGCTTTGTCCGCGTTTGAAGACGTGCACACGAGTCCGCCATTCTTGCCACAGTGAGCCTTTATCGCCGCGGCGGAGTTCATATATGTGATCGGAATTACACGATCGGTTGAGCCGAGTACTGACTCGATGTCATCCCAGCAGTCTTTCACGTCGGCGGGTTTTGCCATGTCGGCCATCGAACAGCCAGCGGCCATATTCGGAAGCAGGATGTTCTGGTCGGGCGAAGTAAGGATATCGGCAGTTTCAGCCATGAAGTGAACGCCGCAGAAGATGATCCACTTGGCGTCCTTGGTTTCAGCGGCCATTTTCGACAACTTGTAGGAGTCACCAGTGAAGTCGGCGTACTTGATCACATCGTCACGCTGGTAATGGTGGCCGAGCAGTACGACCTTCTCGCCGATTTCGTTGCGTGCGTATTCGATACCTTCTGAGATTTCTTCAGGGGTTAGCTTGAGGTAGCGGGTTGGCACTTTTTGCCATCGAACGCCGGCCTGAAATTCCTCTTCGAGGGTCTTCGTACGCAGGTTGCCGTCAGTCTGGCAAAATGCCGACTGCTCCAACTCCGTAATTGGAATGGTGGTCTGCTTTGTGAAGGCAGTCGTCATACGACCGGAACCTTTTCCTTTTTCACCGCTGTGCGCCCATCAGGTGCTTGCACTTGGGGCAACACTGCTTCGAGTGACCACGGTGAACTATCGGTAATTTCAACGTTTACAGTTTCGCCTGCCTGATGTTCAGGCATACCCAACCCATCTGGCACGTTTAAGTAGATAAGTTTATCGCCTCTGCTACGGCCATGCAGTCTACCTCGCTTGCGACCTTCGATAAGAACTTCGATGTTCTGGCCGACAAGAGTTGCGTTATTTTTGCCTTGAACATACTGCTGAAACTCGTCAACAGTGACTTTTCGAGCCTTCTTGACCGCACGTTCAACATCATCATGCATCTTGCGAGAGGCAAATGTGCCTTCTCGGTATGAGTATTCCGATGTATGTACCTTCTCGAACTCAACCGCTCGGAGGATGACCATGGACCGCTCGAACTGAGTTTCAGTTTCCCCAGAAAAGCCGACTATGAGGTCAGTGGTGAGAGTGACTCCTAGGATCATCTCTTTGATTTGAGCAACTTTTTCGAGGTACTGGCCACTAGTGTAACCGCGGCGCATATTCGCCAGAATCGTATCGTCACCGGCCTGAAACGGCAGGTTGATCATTTCGCAGACTTTCGGGAGGTCTCGGATCGCTTCGATTATTCGAATCGACATATCGTTGGGATGCGAAGTCATGAACCGGATACGTTCAAGACCGTTGATTTCGTGAATCTGTTCCATCAGATCAGCCAAGTCGATTCGAGGTCGAAGATCGTGGCCGTAGGAGTCGACGTTCTGGCCGAGCAACGTGATGTCTTTGACACCTCGTGCAACCATCATCTCGGCTTCGTGAACAATGTCGAATGTGGAGCGACTGTTCTCTCGACCCCGGCGATAGGGAATGATGCAGAAAGTACAGAACTTGTCACAGCCGTGGACGATCGGGATGAACGAGGCGACGTTCGGGTTTTCAGGCACTGCACCACTGAGGCAGCCTTCAGGGTCGAGACCGTGACGCATGCCGGCAAGTTCGAGGATAGGTTCGAACTCTTGCGGGCGCGCCCATACATGGACGTACGGGAAGCGGCGTTTGAGTTCTGATTGATGAGGCCCGACCATGCAGCCCATAACGGCGATCATGCGGTCGGTATTGCCCTTCATTCGCTTGCCGATTCTGCCAAGAAGCCCGGTTGCGGTGTCTTCGGCCGACTGGCGAACAACGCAGGTGTTTAGAACGACGACATCGGCCGACTCCATATCGTCGGTCGAGTCGAATCCCATATTGGTGAAACCGCTGGACAAGCGTTCAGAGTCAGATGTGTTCATCTGACAACCGACGGTCCAAACGTGATAACTGGGCAATTTAGATGCGGATCACTATTAACGCTGAGAATCGCGGGCCAGAGGCGATCTTGGTAGCCAGCCCGGATTCGACTTTGTGAATGATTTAACCAACCGTTAGCGTATAAGGATATCCCTACTGCCTGCCGAGTACCAGAAAATGGGCTAGTTACGGAGCAGAATCATGAGCCAGACGGATATCATGCGATTTTTCAGGGCGGGTTTATACCCGTAGTAGTGCGTTCGAGAGTGGAGTGATCAAGTCAGTGACAAATGCAGTAAACGTCGGACTAATCGGGTGCGGGTCGATGGGTTCCGAACTGGCACGGGCAGTAAAACGTGGTGATGCGGGACCAGCGAGAATAGTTGGCCTATTCGATGAGTACGCGCCTGGACGTCATGCACTTGCAGAAGAACTGGGTGCAGGCGAGGGATCTGGTCCTGCTGAGTTCGATGATGTTTCGGATCTGATCGCCCATCCTGAGCTAGATCTGGTTATTGAGTGTGCGTCACAGGTTGCGGTGGTTGCTCACGCTGAAGCTGTTTTATCGGCTGGTGTATCGATGTTGGTGATGAGCTCTGGCGCGCTGACTTCGGGCGACTTCATGCGGAGCGTTTCTTCGATTTCGGCAAAAACCGGTGCTCATATATATGTTCCTTCTGGTGCCGTCGGCGGTATCGACACGCTTCGGGCGGCGAGACCGCTGCTTGAGTCAGTCACGATTGTTTCGACCAAGCCACCGATCGCATTAAGCGGCGCGCCGGGATTTGCAGATTTCGAGGACGCAGAGATAACTTCACCAACGGTTATATTCGAAGGCACAGCGTCGGAGGCTGTGAGCTTGTTCCCTGCAAATGTGAATGTAGCGGCAACTGTGAGTTTGGCCGGTCTGGGGCCTGATGCGACAAAAGTGAAGGTCGTCGCTGATCCCAACTCACCCGGAAACGTTCACGAGATTAATGCTGTGAGCAGGGCCGGGAAATTTTCGTTCAGGTTCGAGAACGTGCCGCATGAGACGAATCCGAAAACGAGTTTTCTTGCGGTGCTGGCGGCGATAGAAACGCTGCGATCGATTTGTGAGCCGGGGCTGCGGATCGGCAATTAGATCTTTTTGCGGGGATGCGGCACCGTTAATCGCATGTCGCCCGACCACGCCCGGTGCCTGTTCGGCTTTCCTCCTTCGGGAGGGATCGAGGGAGGGTAGATTTCGATGCACGATCAAATCGTCCTACGACGCCCGGAGCTAAACGCCGCGCCCTGAGCAACACGTAAAAAAATGGCGGAGGGTGCGGGATTCGAACCCGCGAGGAGGCTCAACACCCCCAACCCGCTTAGCAGGCGGGCGCACTAGGCCACTATGCGAACCCTCCGCGGAAGATGTGCCAGTGCGAACCTACTAAATATAACTTCACTCTCCACTTCCGGCAAAGGAGTTCCGCATGAGTTCTTGTAATTAATTCTGAGTAGCGTTCGACACAAAAGCGCCATCTTGGCAGATCTTGCTGTCGCTAGCTGATTAGCTTGCGCCTCAACAAGAAGACGGCAATCGGCCATAGCACCGCAGTAACCGCAATCAGATAGAGGGCGGCCCACAAATGGGTTATGTCCAAACTTGCCAGCGCGAATCCACGTCCGATATGAACCGCAGATGTCAGTGGCATCGCCCATGCGATCGGCTCAACCCAATCGGGGAGAATTGAGATCGGGAAGAACGAACCTGAAAAGAAGAACATTGGCGATGCCACGAGCGTGAACACCAGAGTCAAGAAAGTGGTGTGCGGTGCGACCGCCGAGAACAGGAATCCCAACGCGCCGAACGTGATTCCCACCATGATTGCCGGGATGATCATTCCGATAGCTTCCCAGTGATTCAGCCAGCCGAACAGCGCGGCAACAATGGCCGTGCCAACAACCGTCAGGATCGACCTAGTGACCGCCCACAGGATATCGCCCATCGTGATTTCCAAGATGGTGATCGGTGTAGTTAGCGCCGTTTCATATACATCGTTGTCGATTCGGTTGTAGGCATTCCACGATGTCTCGAACAGCGCATGGAACATTGCGTTTCCGATGATCAGCCCGGGCGTAACAAACTGTGCATATGAAACGCCATCGTCCATTGTTCCGACGAGTTTTCCGACGCCAAACCCGACAGCAACGAGGATGATGACCGGCTCGATCAACACCCAGGTAAGCACAAATTTCCAGTACCGCACGAAAGAAACTGCATGCCGCAACCAGAGCCCAGTAACGCTCCTTCGCCTGATACCTGGAGTTGGAATTGCGAGATTCATCTACCCGTCCCTCAACTCTCGTCCGGTTATCGTCAGGAAAACATCTTCGAGGTTGCCTGCACGGTACGAGGTCCGGACGCCTTCGACATCTGATAGTCCGCTCAGATCAGGACGGTCTCCGTTGAGACCGGTGACACTCACAAGTGCACCAACTTCTCGGTAGGTGATTTCGCGTTCGGTCAAATAATCACGAACTGTGCGTAGAGCTGCTGGCGCAACCCTTAGTTGTGCGACTTCTTTCGGTGCGTGGTGTTCGATCATCTGGTCGGGCGTGCCCTCGTCAAGAATTTTGCCGTTGTCCATGATCGACAGCCGGTCGCACAGAATCGTTGCCTCTTCCATGTAGTGGGTCGACAACAACACTGTGACGCCAGCGTCCTTCAAGACAGCAAGTTCTTCCCAGACACGATTGCGACTTTGGGGGTCGAGACCGGTCGACGGCTCGTCCATGACGATCACTTTTGGACTGGTCATCATCGACCTGGCGATGGCGAGCCGACGCTTCATGCCGCCAGATAGCTCGTATGTGTTGTCTTTTGAACGGCCTCTCAGGCCGAAGAATTCGAGCACTTCATTTGCGCGGTTTTTAGAGTCTTTTCGCGACAGACCGGCAAGAAATCCGAATAGGAATAGATTTTGAAATACGGTTAGACCGCCATCGAGTCCGTCGTGCTGGGTTACTACGCCCATGACTTCTCTCACGGCGCGATTGTCTTTTACGACGTTAATTCCGGCGACCTCGATTGAACCTGAGTTCGACGGGCTGAGACCGCTGAGCATTCTCATTGTCGTGGTTTTGCCAGCACCATTGGGTCCTAGCAGGCCGTAGGTTTCGCCGGGTTCCACGCTGAACGTGATTCCATCGACAGCCGCCAGATCACCGTAGAGTTTACGAAGTTTTTTTACACGAATAACAGAGCCGCCCGAGTTGCGAGCCGCAGCATTAGTTGCGCCGGTTTGCTTCAATTCTTCGGTCAAGATCCCTCTTCTCGCTACATGTTGCAGCGATGGTCAGTCATCGTTAGTTACCCAGCCCCACGTCTTCGCCTAGCCATCGGGCAATACAGCGCGCTACCCCGGACTACCAGCGCCCGGTGTTTCGCCAATCCAGACATCACCGCCCTCGAAATGTTCTTTCTTCCAGATCGGGACGACTTCTTTTAGTCGATCCACAAAATAAAGTGCCGATTCAAATGCCGGTCGTCGGTGAGCCGATCCTACTGCGACAACCATGCTGGTTTCGCCGATATCGACTCGCCCGGTTCGGTGAGCAACGGATATCTTGCCCAGTTGCCATTTTTCCCGCATCTCGGCTATCAACTCAGCGATCTTGTTTTCGGCCATTGGCTGGTAAGCCTCGTAGTCAAGGTACTCGACCTTTCGACCGTCATTGTGGTCACGAGTCACACCTAAGAAAGTGACAACGGCACCGTCCACGCCAGTTGTCACGAACTCAGTAAGCGGAACTGGGTCGAGTTTGTCAGGCGTCACGAAAACCCAGTCAGAGTCGGTTTTAATGTCGCCCGAACCACCGCTTACCGGCGGAATAAGTGCAATTTCATCACCGGCCTTCACAGATTGATCACCTTTTACATATTCGCCGTTCAATGCGAGCATCACTGTCGTGCCAGGTTCGGGGTCGCGAGGCGACGCTTTTCGTGCGGCCAACACCGCGTCATCGACTGTCATGCCCCCGGTCGCAATGACCCGTACGGCGCGCGTGCCCGCCCGCTCGTGCAGGACAGCGAAGAACAGAACATTGATTTCTGGTTTATCGGATGATTGATCGGTCAAATGAATGCCAGTCACGGAATGGTCGATTGCGATACCACATACGAGATGCGATTCAGCTTACCGCCGAACAGGTCAAACCGGGGGCTATCCGTGTCACCTTAACTAGTGAGGTTATTGGGGAGAAACAAAGGAATCAGATTCACTAGAAAATGCTTGAGAACAGAGTTGATCTAAAACCCCTTTGACCAACAACCTGATTGCAAATACAATTTTAGGTCGATTGTGTTGAACTCTGGCAAGAAGCCCGGGTCTAACTATTTTCCTATACCGCCGCACCCTAACTACGGCACGGAGTGATTTCACGAATGGTTCGAATCCGTCTTAAACGCGTTGGTGGCAAGAAGCACCCCTTCTACCGCATAGTTGTCGCTGATCAACGGGCTGCCCGCGATGGCGCTTTCATCGAGCAGATCGGAACGTACGATCCGTTCCCAGACCCGCCTGAGATCAAGGTGGACGAAGAGAAGGTTGCACAGTGGATCAAGAACGGCGCACAGCCGTCAGAGTCGGTTACGTCCCTACTCCAGACCACAGGATTTCTGCCCAAGGTAACCACTGCGGCACCGGTCGCAGAAAAAGAGGCACCTAAAGCAGCACCTAAGGCAGCACCTACTGCGACAGCCGTAGCCGAGGCTCCTGCTGAAAAGGCGCCCGAAGCGGAGAAAGCAACGACTGAAGAAAAAGCCCCTGCTGAAGAAGCCCCTGCTGAAGAAGCTCCTGTGGCAGAAGCAGCAGCCGAAGAAGCTACGGCCTCGGAAGATGAATCTGATAAGGACTCGACCAGTGACTGAGCGCGGCGACGACGCTCCAGTCGTTGACCAAGAAGAGCTCAACGGTGACGACATGTCGCCGATCGACTCGATGCGCGAGATGATCGAGTACATCGCCCGTGCTCTTGCATCGAACCCGGACGCCGTTTCGGTTTCCGAGGAAGACGACGGCGACCGAATTTTCCTTCACCTTTCTGTTGACGATCAGGACAAGGGCAAAGTCATCGGCCGTGACGGTCGAGTCGCCCAGTCGATGCGCTCCCTACTTCGAGTAGCTGCGGTGAAGGCAGACGTTCGAGTCAGCCTCGAAATCGACTAGCCTCTCAGGCTCGTTGGACAACTCTGGCACCATGACCGGCTCAATTGATCGTTCCGAAAACTCGGAAAACCCACTTGTAACGATTGGCCGCGTTCGCCGTCCAACCGGCATCAAGGGCGCCGTTCTCGTTGAGGTCTACTCCGGGAACACAGATCGATTTGCTGTCGGTGGTTCGGTCATTGCCGAAGGTACGGAGTACAAGATCACCGGCACCGGCAAGTCCGGTGATTCTGCGAAGCTAACGTTTGCTTCAATCGACTCAATCGAAAAGGCGGGGGAGCTTCGGGGTGTCGAGCTTTTTGTGCCCGCCGACTCGCTTCCCGACAATCCTGATGGCGTCTACTACCACTACGAAATCCTCGGCGTCAGCGTTGTGACAACCTATGGTCGTGAACTCGGCACGCTCAACGAGATACTCGAGACAGGCAGCAACGACGTGTTTATCGTGGCACCGAAACGTATCGAAGGCGAGAAAAAGCCTGCGGAACTACTGATACCAGTACTCGACGGCGTAATAGTCAGCGTCGACAAAGAGACCGCAATCATGACTATCGATCTCCCCGAAGGAATTCTCTAAAGCAGCTATTTTCGGTAAACTTGGTGCCTCGGAATACGAGGTTCGCCCTATTTGATCTCGCACGATCACGTACAGGATGGAAATCTGAATGTCAGGTCACTCTAAATGGAGCACGATCAAGCACAAAAAAGGTGCCGCTGATGCCAAACGTGGACAGCTGTTCACAAAGCTCGCTCGCGAAATCATGGTCGCAGCACGCAATGGTGATTCCAATCCAGAGATGAACTTCCGCCTAAGGCTCGCAGTCGACAACGCGAAGTCGCTAAACATGCCGAAGGACAACATCGACCGTGCGATTGCTCGTGGCTCTGGCGTAGGCGACGACTCAATCATTCTCGAAGAAATCAGCTACGAAGCGTACGGTCCCGGCGGCGCAGGAATTATCGTCCAAGCCCTAACCGACAACAAGAACCGTACTGCCGCTGAAGTTCGTGCGCAGATTACCCGTGCGGGTGGAAATCTAGCGGGCGCAGGCGCTGTTTCGTGGAATTTCGAAAACAAGGGAGTCATCACGGTTGAAGTGAACGAGGGCGATCCCGACGATATCGCGCTTGAGATCGTGGATGTAGGAGCCGAAGACGTTGAAGTCGATGGCCAAGTCGTTCAGGTCACTGCCCCGTATGAAGAGTTCGCTCAAGTCAAATCTGGCGTTGAAGCACTCTCTGGAATCACGGTTGAAAGCGGCGAAGTTGCCCTGGTTCCCACAACGCTGACTCCGCTCGACGATAAGGGTGCGATGCAGACATTACGTCTACTCGATGCCCTCGAAGAGCTGGACGACGTTGCCAAGGTCTACTCAAACGGTGATTTTTCCGACGAGGTTCTTGAGAAGTACGCCGGCGACGAATAACACCCCTGATCGGTCAGGTTCCGCAGCTTCGTAGCTGATTTCACGCGCTCGTCACTATTCCTCATTGCGGCATCACGTTCCGTAGGCATAGATTTCAAGCGTTGGATATGGTATAACCCGACGCGCAAAGTACGCTTCGATCACATGGTTCAATACACAGATTGTTGAACGGAGTAGGTGTTTGATGACAGCAGCTATTAGCACTGCGGCCCTGACGAAGTTCTACGGGGAACACCGCGGGGTCATTGATGTCGACCTTGAGATAAATATGGGTGAGGTGTTCGGACTGCTGGGCCCCAATGGTGCGGGAAAGACGACATGCATTCGAATGTTTTTTGATTTCATCCGCCCAACCTCGGGTACAGCGACCGTTCTGGGTTTGGATTCAAAATCTGACTCCGTAGAAATTCGCCGACGAGTGGGATATTTGCCGGGCGATTTTGTTACTTACGAAAAGCTAACGGCCTTAGAGCTGCTCGAATATTTCGCAAACCTGCGCGATGGCAACATGACCCGTGCTCGCGTCCTAGCGGAACGATTCAATCTCGACTTATCGAGGAGGATTGGTGAATTGTCTCGGGGTAATCGCCAGAAAGTTGGACTCGTTCAGGCGTTCATGAGCGATCCTGAGTTTCTGATTCTCGATGAGCCGACAACCGGTCTCGACCCGCTTCTTCAACAGGAGTTCCACAAGCTGGTGCTGGAAGAGGCAAGAGCCGGGAAGACGCTGTTTGTGTCATCTCACGTTCTCTCCGAGGTTGAGATTATTTGCGACAGGGTCGGCATCATCCGAGATGGACTACTTGTCACTGTCGAAGAGGTATCTGTGCTGCGAGAACGAGCACTGACTCGGGTTGAGATTGAGTTTGCCGACAACGTCTCAGCTGCTGATTTCGAGGCGGTCGAGGGGGTGACGGATGTCGAAGTAAGCAATCACCTGTTCGTGTGCAATGTCACCGGCAGTGTCAACTCTTTGATCAAAGCAGCAGCAAACCACACCGTAAACAAGATTCAGTCGGGACAACCAGGGCTCGAAGAGGTGTTTCTGGCTTACTACGATAGTGCGAATGACAGAGTCGATGGCGGAGGTTCCGATGCTGCGTAACGTTTATTTGAAGACGCTAAGGGACTCTAGGCGATCAATCCTCTACTACTCGATCGGCTCAGTGGCGATCGGGCTATACGTGACGCTTTTCTACCCGACGATTCGTGATGCGACGGGCTTCACAGAATTTCTAGAGCAGCTTCCGGAGGCGATCAAGGCGCTGATGGGTGATGCCGAGACTTACACGACGGCCGAAGGATTCTTGAACGCCGAGATCTTCAGCTTCATGGGGCCAATGGTGTTCGGAATATTCGCAATTATTGCGGGCATGGGCGCAATTGCAGGCGAGGAGGAGTCGCACACTCTCGACCAGCTGCTTGCGAACCCAATATCTCGTACCAGCGTATTACTCCAGAAGGCTGGCGCGCTGATGACAGGGTTGGTGGGGCTTTCTATAGCTCTGTTCGTTGGGTTGATCGTAGGATCGAAGATCGCTGGATTCAGTCTTTCGATCACGGGTACGGCGCAGGGTATTCTCAGTCTTTACATGCTGGGAATAACGCTTGGGCTGATTGCTCTGGCGGTCGGTGCAGCTACCGGAAGGAAGGGGCTCGCCGGCGGCGTCGCAGCAGCTGTTGGCGTGGTCGGATTCTTACTCGATACGTTCCTTTCTATCGTCGAGTTACTTGATCCCGCACGGTTCATTTCAGTTTTCTACTACTTCAACAATAGTGACGTGATTATCAACGGAATCAATCTTGTTCACTTCCTAACTCTTGTCGGTATATCGGCGGTTGCGATAGCAGTTTCCGTATGGCGCTTCGAGAAACGAGATTTGTCGAACTAATTTAGCTTGATTCAGTTTCATCCGTTCACCGGCGGCAGTACAATTTCAAGGTTGTATTTCAGCTTTTTATGGGACAGATCGGACGCTACGACTAGATGTGCAGAGCTACTGCGGGGCCTTTGTTGGCGGTGATGGGCGTTGTTGGCACGATGGGTGGGGTTGCTCTTGCGATTATCCGAGAGCGAATCGATCGTAAAGCAGACTCACGCGCCATGAAGCAGGCAGCTGAAGAGTCGGCTAATTCCAGTAATGATTTGGACGATACAGACGAGTCGACCTCGTCTGAAAACACCACTTAGTCGAGCAATTCTGCCAACTCGGCAACAGTCGTCACCGGAAGTTTGCAGGCGTAGTTTTCACAGACGTACGCGGTTGCCTTGCCACCGACCTGTTCCCTACCACGAAGCAGCGGTGACTGTTCGCTCTCATTCGGCATTTTGGTTGCACCTGCCAGGACAGTATTCGGGGAATATTTTTTTCTAATTTCACGTTTCATATCGACAATCGTCGGATCGTCTTGAGCGCCGATCAGAACCACTTCTTGAGAATCAGATCTTAAGAAATCTAGAGCGCCAAGCCAAGATGTGACTGCTGATGGCGCCTGTTCCATATGCGGTATCAGGGCCTTCATTGATGCCTCGGCTTTCCGCTCATATTCGCCGTCCCCGGTGAATATGCTGAGTTGGAGCAAGGCAGTCGCTGCGATCGCACCGCCGGAAGGGACTGCGTTGTCGAGCACGTCTCGGGGTCGAACCAGCAGCTTGGAGTGCTCCAGCGATGTGTCGTAGAACACCTCCCAGTCGGAATCCCAGAACCGCTCGATCATCTGGTCTGCCAGCGTTCGGGCTTCATCGACATACGAATGATCGAACGTCGCTTCGTAGAGCGTGAGGAGAGCGTCGATCAGATAGGTATGGTCGTCGAGGTAGCCGAGAATCCTGGCGTCGCCATGTGAGTCATCTGTCGCTTTCCATGTGTGAAGAAGTCGGCCTTCGGCGTCTTTCACTTGATCCAGCAGTAAGCGTGCGTTTTTCTCGGCGATTGCAATCCACTCATCGTTTTCAAAAACGGCCCCTGCTTCGGCAAAAGCTTTGAGCGTTAGTGCGTTCCACGAGGTGAGTATCTTGTCGTCGATACCGGGCGTTATCCGCTCCGAGCGTTTTTTGAGCAAGAGGTTTTTGATGCGCTCAATGTCGGCGATCATTTTAACTGGTTCTTGTGATGAGCGGGATAGAAACTCCTCACGAGAGTCAGGCATGAAAAGTATGTTGGTTCCCTCGAAGTTTCCTTCTTCGGTAATGCCCCAGTAGACCTTCGCCAGTTCGGCATCACGTGGCTCCAGTGCCGCATCGATTTCATCGGTGGTCCAGACGAAAAACTTACCTTCAACGCCCTCGGAATCGGCGTCGGAAGCCGAGTAGAATCCGCCAGCTTGATGGGTCATCTCGCGGGTCACGTATTCAAGCGTCTCTTCGACGATTCGCTTGAAAAGTGGTTTGCGAGTCGCCTGGTAGGCATGCAGATACAACGACACCAGCTGGGCATTGTCGTAGAGCATCTTTTCGAAGTGAGGGACTAGCCATATTTCGTCGACTGAATATCGGGCAAATCCGCCACCGATCTGGTCGTAAATCCCGCCGCGGGCCATCTTTTCGAGTGTCAGGGTGACGATGTCCAGTACTTGCGTGCTACCGGTTCGTTTCCAGTACCTGAGCAGTAGTTCGTAGACCATCGGTTGAGGAAACTTTGGAGCACCCTGTGATCCGCCGTTCTCCAGATCAGCGTTGCCCACAAGATGAGTAAAACTTCCGTAGATAAGCGACTCGTCAACTTCGCCGGCATTCTTTGTGGGAATCGACTGTTGTCGTATCGAATCGACAACCTTTTGTGAGCTCTCCAGTAGCTCGGTGCGTTTGGTCGCGTAAGCATCTGCGACCGATGCCAGTACACGTGGGAAGCCGGCCATGTTGTGTCGGTCTTCGGGCGGGAAGTAGGTCCCGCCAAAAAACGGTTGCCCTTCGGGCATGATGAAGACGGTAAGCGGCCAGCCGCCCGATCCTGTCATTGCCTGAACCGCTGTCATGTAGATCGAGTCGACGTCTGGAAGTTCTTCCCTGTCGACCTTGATGTTCACAAATCCGGCGTTCATGGCGGCGGCTATCGAGTCGTTTTCGAACGATTCGTGCGCCATCACATGGCACCAGTGGCATGCCGAATAGCCGATCGACAGTATGATCGGCTTGTCGAGTAATTTGGCGGCGGCGAACGCCTCGTCTCCCCACGGATACCAGTCGACCGGGTTGTCCTTGTGCTGGAGCAGATACAGACTTGTTTCGTTTGCGAGGCGGTTTGGCATGTTTGGTTGGGATTCTAGCTGTAACTCAGGAGGTTGTGAGAGTTCGATGCGATCACAAACCGGCGGGATGCTCCAGAAACCTCGGGAGGTAAATCGGTGATTCGAAGCCAGTTTCAAGGTCGTTGAAAAATCGGTCTATAAGAAACGGCGGAAGAATTCTCTTGTCTTCCAGATCACCCCTGCCGAGCCAGACAAATTCATCGATCCACTCACTATCCCATCCGCCTTCGCCCTGCACGGCTGGAGTGCCCTCCATATCGGAGACGACGAAAAGAAAACCTGCTACGTTCGTCTTGGCATCTGTGGCCTGCTGAACGTAGGCGAGTCGAATGTTACTTGCTTTCGCACCAGTTTCCTCGAAGAACTCTCTCTCTCGGCACAATGGTTGATTGATTCCGCGCCGTCAAGCCCGCCAGCCGGTGGCCACAGTGCTGGCCGATCACCGGGTCGTTGCTCTTGTACATAAGCACACGATTGTCGCGAACCATCAGTACTCCGCAGCGGATTCGGTGGATCATCGAGGCACTTCGTTCTGGAAATCGATGTATATCGGATTTGAAAATTCCAACACTCATGCTCCCAGAAAACTGGAGTGCAGATGACGTCAGGGTAGACCCGGTCGGGAAAACCACTCATCGGTCATCTTTAAGGAATCCACTCAACGCCAATTATTTGTTGATCTTCTGGTCCGAATTCGTGATCGCTTCCCGTGACAGCGCTGAGGTTGTTCACTTTGGCTCTAAAAAAAGTGCGAGGTGATGGATATCGGTTACCGTTTGGGTGAACTCCTTGGGGTACACGAGCCGATCCACCGTTGGCACCAACCCGGTCTCCTCACGCATTTCTCGAATTACACACTCTTCAAACGTTCCGGAGTCTTCAACTCCACCGCCCGGCGGTATCCAGAACTCATCACTATCGCCCTTGTGTTTTATAAGCAATACCGAGTCACTTTCGATTGCCAGTCCTACGGCTCGCATTCTTGTTCTCATAGGCCGGAAAGTTCGAGTGATGCGACTTCGTCGGTCTCGAGATCGACAACTCTGATCTTGTGGTTGTTGGTGTCGGCAACGTAGATTCGATTGTCGATCAACGCAAGCCCAGCGGGTTCGCTGAACGTTGCTTCTGCGAGAGTGCCATCCTGATAGCCATTCTCGCCCGATCCGGCGATCGTTCGAGCTTGCAATGACCCGATGGCGATCGACTTGATCTTGTTGTTATAGGAGTCTGCAACGTAGATTGCGTCGTTGTGTACGGCTAGTCCTTGAGGATGCTGGAGCAGTGCTTCTTTGCCAACGCCATCATGATCTCCGAAGTCGAACAGCCCTGTGCCCACAAGCGTTACGACCCTGCCCTCCTCCGCGATGGCAGCGACACGTACTGAGCTGGTTTCACTATCGATGAAGAACACAGTGTTGTTCGACACTTCGATTCCATACGGCTGAGCGAGGCGTGCTTCGGGTTTCATGCCATCGACGATATCTTCCCCGCCATCACCAGCGAACGTTGCAACGGTTCTCTCATCGAGGTTCATGGTCCAGAGTTGATGGAATCCGGCCATAGCGATGTAGAGCGTATCTTCGTACAAAGACAGGTCGTAAGGCGAGTTGAGCGGTACTCCCAGCGCATTACCACCTGTGTGGCGATAGAGCGATTGTTCGCCCGTGCCAGCGAGTGTTCCGGCAACGCCTTCATCTAGGTCGACCTCGACAATGGTGTGGATCCCAGCGTCGGCTACATATATCGTATCGCCAACAATGGCGGTTCCCTGAGGATTATCGAACAGTGGATCGTTGAAACCGACTGATCCGTAGACGCCTCGACGATCGCCGTTTACGAGCGGCGATTCACCGTTTCCAATAACGGTTTCGACTTTACCATCAAGATCGGTGACTATAAGCCGACGATGATTCGAATCCGAAATTATCAGGCGCTCACGCTCGGCGTCTGCTGTGATTTTTCCGGGGAACGACAGTTGCTCCCCAGCAGCAATTTCCGACTGCAACGCGAACTCGCCACGCTGAAATAATCCCGATGGCTCGTGTTCAGCAATCATCTGTGAAATAACTTCGTCGAGTGTGTCGACGGGAAATTCGCCCTCATGGCGTCCGATGACTTTTCCTGAGGGATCAAGGAACATCAGTGTTGGCCAGGCACGTGCTGCGTACGACTTCCAGATTTCGAAATCTGCGTCGTTTACCACCGGACTTTCGATGCCGTACCTACGCACGGCCTCTCGCACGTTATCTGATGATTTCTCAGCGTTGAACTTTGCGGAGTGCACGCCGATTACGGTCAGGATATCGGCGTATTTCTGTTCCAGCTTCCGCAACTGCGGAAGTACGTGCATGCAGTTAATTCAGCAGTAGGTCCAAAAGTGGAGAATCACGAGACGGCCCCGGAGGTCGTCCAGTTTTATTGGCGATTTTGTGTTGAACCACTCGAGGTTCGCAGGGAACTGCGGAGCGTGGATCTTGCCTTCGTATCGCGTTGCCAATCCTTACCCCCGTTTTTCACCCCGTGAATCTCGCTTGAACAATTATTTCACGTCGAGTGTCGACTGGGCGACAGAACCATGCTCAACTATTCAGCGTCGATGAATACAGGCTGTGTCCATCCGCGGGTGCCTCTAGAAGAGTAGACCGTGGCTCGGACGTATCCGTCGAGGCGGGTTGGCGTGTATGAGGGCGAGATGCTGGTTGATTCGTAAAGCAGTCGACCGTTCAAGCCTGTAAACAGTGTCGTGTACTTAGCTTGGATGCCGTCGCTCAGGTTAGTCTCGGGGTCGATGTCCAGTTTGATCTCGCGAGCATTCGACACCATGTCGCCAATGGCCACACCGGTCGATGCGTAGAACTCGCCGTCCGACATCGCTTCGCAGATATCCTGCTGCGCCAGCCTGGCAGCCTTCACCTGAATCCAACCTCTTCCCGGATTCGACAGGTTGGGGTTGAACTCGTCCACGTAGTGGTGGGCGTCGTCGACAGCTAATCCCCACACCCGGCGCCCATTACTCAGCAGCCGATCCCAGATGCCGTCAGTACTCGCCTTGCCACCGCCACCAGCGTTGTGAGTGTCTGGGTGGCCGTTGAAGACCTCCATGAATTTGTAGCCTTCGACCTGCATCATTGCGCCATCGTCAAAAGCCCAGCGGAAGTTCGGGTGATTGATAGAGGCCATGCCGCCCGCAGCGATAATGGCGTCAACATTCTCTCGCATTGCAGTAACGATGTCGGTCGAGTCGGATGCTTCAACCAACTCCTCAACTCCGTACCCGTTAACGTGAACAGGGCCCTCGGAATTGCGAGATGTTACTTCCTCGCCGCGAACGAGCAGTGGCCACTTGGCCTTCTCGGCGTCGGTACCTTCCACAATCGTGAGGTGATTGTGGTCAGATAGACACAGCCAGTCGTAGCCATGCTCGTGATACCACTCGGCAACGTGCTCGGGTGAGTCATCACCATCGCTATTGGTCGTGTGGGTGTGAAGATTGCCCTTTAGCCAAGTTTTAGTGGTCATGCCCAGATATTACAGATCATTCGAGCCGGCTGTAGCGAGGATCGTCGTTGACAGCCATCATACTTAGCTAGAGACTCCGTCGATGCCACAAGATTTCACGATATGCAACCCGCAGTTACGTACGCTTTTTCCCGACTATTGGAGGCTCGACAGCTTTGCTCGCGCCGAGGTTTCGGAGCTGTCCGACAAGGCGATCAATTGGACATCGGATCGATGGGGATGGTCGGAATGGTCGGCGTGGTCTATCAAGCAACAGGCCAGTCATATCACCTCGGTACCGCTGCGGTGGCTTATCGGACAGTGGGGTGATCAGTTGTACGGTGACGATCGTTCGGTATCGGATAAGCGATATCGCGAGCTGAGCTCGAACGAGTTTGACCGGCGGCTGGACGATCGCGTTTTCGGAGATATTGAAAGTATTTTGAGCGCGCTGGGTGAGGTGATCGGCATTTGCGGGATGTTCTGGTCGGGACAACTGTTGATCGGGCGCGGTCGATCGTGGTTCAGCGGAGGATGACCGATCAGCGGCCACTCATGCTCACATTTCACCCGGACGAAATCTCCCAAAATCCCGAGACTGGCGAGATGACTGGGATGGACCTTGTCGCAACGTTCAAGCACATCCAGAACGAGTTCTACACCCATATGTTCAATGTCCCGGAATCAAAGATAGCTCTCGGGATCGATCCGATTGTTAGGCTTCCCGACGCCGGTTATCACATCACCACGTGCCACTCCGAGCTCTGGAAGCTCGGAGTGGCACGTGGTGATGTCGACTAATTCATTCGTAAATCAGGAGTAAAAATGGCGAAACGAAAAGTTCTACTGACCGGTGCGAGCGGTTACATCGCATCGCTGATGCTCTCAACGCTCCGTGACCACTTCGACCTGACTCTTGCCGACGTGTCCGGCACCGACCGCGTTGGAAACAAGATCGAGGGCGTGCAGTTCGCCGACTTCATCGATCCGGATAGGTCGAAATACGCCCACTTGTTTGAAGGCATTGACGCAGTGATCCACCTTGCGTTCAAGCCGCATACGCCCCGGGGTGAACAGTTCGAGAAGGCAGAGATTGATCGATTCGACAACGAGCACGAAAATATTCAGATGGCGAACAATATTTATCGTTCTGCCTATGACTCTGGGGTTCGCAGAATCGCTATCGCAAGTTCGAATCACGCAGCCGACTGGTACGAGCATTCGTTGATCCACAATCGGAAGATGGACATGGTTCGCCCTGCCGATTTCCCGGTTTCCGATAATTTTTACGGCTGGGCAAAGGCGGCTTACGAGCTCCTGGCGTTCCCTTACGCTTGCGGCATTTTCGGCAGGCAGCTGGAAACCGTGATGTTACGTATCGGCTTTACCCGACCGATCGCTGTAGACGAGTATCTTGGGGCATCGCCGATGTCAGAACAGACCACCGGTGGGATCGCTGAATTCAAGCGAAATCTTGGTGCTTACATCAGCCCTCGCGACATCATCCAGTTGTTCACGAAAGCGGTTGAGGCACCGAACATTGCGGATGAGCACGGCGTTCCATTCGTGGTTGCTTACGGCTGCAGCGACAACACGAGAAGGTTCTGGTCACTCGAGACTGGGCGGAAGTATCTCGATTATCAACCGCAGGACGACACGGAGATTCTCTACGCTAACGAGGTGGCTCAGCTGTTAACTGGCACGGGTACCGACGTACGAGGTGGGAAGGTCGGGATATAAGGGTTCAGGCTTTTGATTCGTCATTCTGAACTTACTGTGAGCTCCGAAGAAGTCGGGGATTCAGGATCTCACTCTGGGGCTGCCGCGACGGAGGGAAGGCTCGACGCTCGGTGAAGTCACCTATTCGACCCACCTTCTATCTCCCTCCTTGCCAAGGACGGAGAATATGAACCTGACGACGTCCCTAGTAGAACGAGAACTGGCGGCGGATCATCTTGTCTGCGCCGATCTTGACTACGATCTGCTCGTGCAGTTCGAAGTCCCACTCGCCGATAAAACTGACTGCCGTGCCACGTTTGCCCATGCGAGCCGTGCGTCCGATTCGGTGGACGTATTCCTCGATGTTCTCGGGCATGTCGTAGTTGATGACATGCGAGATCGTCGGGATATCTAGACCGCGTGCGGCCAGATTCGTTGCGACCAACATTCTCAAACTGCCATCTCGGAAAGAGTTCATCACGCGGTTTCGCTCTGGTTGCGACATTCCACCGTGAATCCCCTTTATAGCGAATCCTTCGCCAGCAAGGCCCTTCGACAATCGATCGACTCCGACCTGCATCTTGCGGAAGATGAGGATCTGAGAATCTTCCTCGATATTGTCAAGAATTTCCATGATTCCGTCCGCTTTGTCTTGCGACGCAACGTCGTAGAAAATCTGGTCGACCTCATCGACAGTTTCGAGCCCCTTGGACGAAGAGACCAACTGAATCCAGCGTGGATCGTCTAAATACCGGCGGATGAGTCCCCGAATAAATCCGGGGATAGTCGCAGAGAACAGTGCCGTCTGGCGAGTGCTTGGGGTTCGCTTGAGGATGAATTCCATATCGTCGGCGAATCCGATGTCGAGCATTTCGTCCGCTTCATCTAGGACAGCGAACTTAACGTAACCCAAATCTAGAATTCGACGATTCATCAGGTCTTTTAGACGACCCGGGGTACCGACGACGATCGGCATTCCGTGTTCGAGAGCCCTGATCTGTTTTGCTATTGGCTCTCCACCGTAGACGGCAACTACGCCGACCCCACGATCACGTCCGATAAGAGAAAGTTCACGCTGAACCTGCTGTGCCAACTCACGTGTTGGAACTAGGACGAGACCCTGCACGTCGCGAGAATCTGGATCGACCATGTTGCACATCGGGATACCGAAGGAGGCGGTTTTGCCCGAGCCTGTTACGGCCTGAGCAACTACGTCACGGTCTTGCAGCAACCACGGGATCGATGCCTCCTGGATCTCAGAAGGCTTTTCGTATCCCATAAACAGAATAGAGTTAATAATAGACTTTTCGAGTTCGAGTCCACCCCAGTCAGCGGTGCCCTGTAAGTCCTGCACCACCTGTGGCTTTGCGTCGGCCTGCTCTTCTCGATCGCGCCGCCTTACTGGACGCACTCGAACCGGCGTTCGATCATCTTGAGGTTCTTCACGAGTCTCGCGGTACTCACTGCGAACGTAACGATCTTCATTCCGAGACTTATTGCCGCGGCGTGGTGTGGTTGAGGATACGCTTTGCTCTCTGCGAGCCGGAGGATCGTCACGTCTGTCACGGAAATCTTGACGCTGGTCTCGATCAGCAGGACGGCGACGATTTCCGCCGCGCTCGCCTCTGCCGCGTTCACTTCTAGGCTCAGAGTCTCGGCGCGATTCACTGCGTGGCCGGTCGCGTCGATCTGATGATCGATTTTCCGATCGGTCGTCGTGTCGAGACCTGCTCGGTCGTCGGTCACTATCGTGATTGTCTCGTGAGTCGTTGTCGCGACTATCTCGACCACTACGCCGTGATTCTAAGCGTTGAGTGTCTTGCTGGTGATCTCCAGCGCCTTGGTTTGGGCGACGGCGAGCCTTACGCGATCTTTCTGAGGACGAGTTCGCAGATGACGATGATCTGGAAGAGTTCAAGCTAGTAGATTCGGGGGGATTTGGAGTGCGGTTGGCGGGTTGGCGTTTGCTAGGTCGTGAATTCGATTCAGCAGACGTTGATTCTTCGATTAGATCGCCGCGACCGATCAGACTTTTCAGTCGGCCTATGGTGCCCAGTGTACTGGTGCCCTTCTGATGCGGGAGGTATTTCCGTGAATGTTTGAGGATTGAGTGTCTCTAGTGTACGACTTCATCGCCAACATACACAGTCGGATCCCACATAGCTGCTGAAGAATTCTGTTGTTTGGGAAGGATTCCGCAAACTCGGTTGCACCGTAAACAGGTAGTTGACGGGCAGATTTGGCTATGTTGGTGAGATGACTTTCGACCAGATCACCAACTCGCACAGCAATTCAGAATCCACCGTCACAAGTTTCGTTCGGGCGTGGGCCAATTCGTTTATCGACAGCTGGGCTGTATACGCAACTGTACTGAGCGCAGCTACTGCGGTCGTAATTTTGGCTGGATTTGTTGTTGGCAGTGCATTGCTAATTTCTGGGATTGCAATGCTGTTTCTGGTTGGCGGAATTGGGATTCATATGGCGATATCGATGCAGAGCATCAAGCTTGGGCAAACGGTTCTCGAACTTGAGCGGCGACTTGCCGACGAGGCGAGTTCGAGCAGAGTGCTTTCCGGAATAAGACTGCTAGGTAGTAACAATTCACAGAGCTCCGATGCTCGATTTGCAGCGGCCGCTCGGATGGCAACTGAGTACCCTGCTTCAGTCTTGTTCAACCTGCGTGAAGCTCACGGAATTCTTGCTCCTTCGATCTGGAGTTACGACGGTCAGCTGTCACAGATAAGAGAAGAGTTCGAGGCGATCGACGGCGACTCTCCGGGTGCAATTGCGGCTCGGCAGGGCTCGGCGATTGTTATGTCGCGAACAGTCGAAGACGGATGTGCGGCTCTGCCTGAATGGGCTGTTCAGTCTGGATTCACACAGGGAATCGTCGCGCCAGTCACGCATGGATTGGATACGACAGCGGTCATATATGTGCTTGGTAAGTCAGAAGTACTTCCGACTCTAAACGAGATAGAACAGCTTGAGTTGATCATTGGGTTTCAGTCGACAGGTTTGAGTGCCGGTCAGGTTGAATATTCCCCTTCGAATAGTCAGCCTTTCAGGATTGTGGAGAAATCTGGAACGGAAAATCGACCCGCGGCTCCTGCTCCGATTCGCATGGGAGGATTCGCATTGAATCCCGAGTTTGAGCGTATGGAGATGGACGGTGTCCGTATTTCGTTGTCGCCAACTGAGTTTTTGCTTATGCATGCATTGGCGTCTTCGCCCGAGCAGCCCGTATCGCCAATCGAACTGATGGAGAGGTGCTGGACGAAGGACGCCCGGCCCGCAGACAACGCCATAGATGTCGCAATATTTCGGCTGCGGAAAAAGCTGAACAAAACGGCTTCGGGTAAAGGTCTAATCAAGACCGTTAGAGGCAACGGCTACATGTTTGTGCCTCCGAGCGTCGATGCGAGCTCGGTTGTAGTGGCTGACTAGGTTTCACATTTGTTCGAGCACCATTTCCCGAGTGAAGCCTCGATCTTCATCGGGATAGACTGCGCTGAATTTAGAGATCACGGTGGGAATTGTAAATTTGTAGCTCCGAGACCAACGCGATGTCCCACACAGCTTGGTGGCAGGTGAGTTGATTTGCGCGAGATACCTCTACTCCGCTACGCACCGATCCGGAAATGGCTGTGAGGGGTTCATTTGATTTTCCTGAGTTCCGACATCGCCACTGTCCGTCTTAACCCCAAACGCCGCACCGAAGGCGTTTGGTGCGGCGTTTGCGCCTGCCGGTCATGAGACCGGGTCCGTCAGGTAATTACAAAAACTGCCTAAGCAGTCGGCAACAATACGGGGCCTCGTGTTCGTACCGGATGAGGTGAGTCGAAGATCGATACACTCGGGATTGGGTCGCGAAGTTGCAGGTCGCCAATTGGGCTCATCGTCTCATTCAGATCCCGAACCTGATCCACTCCGGTCAACATCAACGTCACCCGAATATCTTGCCCCAGACCGACGTGGCGCTCACTGGAAACGTGAATCTCGCCTCGTCCGTCAATGCTGGTCCGCAACGCAGTTACGGCCTCTGCGACCTGACCGAGTGACAACCCGATGCCGCCATCGACGTGGATGACCGCGTTTTTCACGTCCAAGCTTTCGTTCTCAATGCCGTCCAAAGCACCAGCAACCGCAGATTTACCCGCATGTAAGCCACTTGCCGATCCTGTGAGGATCAGTGATTTTCCCGCGTTTTCGAATGAAGAGCGAATAGTCTCGAACCGGTCGGCCGATGAACCGAGAGCCACCATGATCGCTTGAACCGTATCGGCGGTGTGTTTATCGGCCTCCCTGAACACATCATTCAAAGAAACACTGGCTCCACCAGGTTTTGAAAGTTCGCTGTTACTTGTTGTGATCACTGCATCTGTGGATTTTTCCAGACGGGCGTGTGCAATTTTTGCCGACTGCTTGCGGAACCTACCTTCAAACTTGAACGGCATGTTGACCGCGGCGATGGTCAGTGCGCCGGTACTCTTCGCCAGTTCGGCAACCAGCGGAGAAACAGCCGAGCCGGTTCCCCGTCCGAGGCCAGCCAGAATGACGACCACATCCGCGTGAGCCACGAAACGTTCAACCGTTCTTCTAACTGGTAGGAACTGGTCGATTGCGGCATCAATGTCGCCGCCACTTCCAAAACCGTTTCCAAAACTCAAGGTTTCAGTCAACCCGCTAAGCGTCTGTACCGCAGAGCCTGTGTCGATTCCGAGCAGCGAAAGTTGACGTGACTCAACGAACGCCGACTCGGCGACACTCCTAAGGGAAGAGCAGCCTGCCCCTCCAATTCCAATCACACGTACATCAAATTTCTTTTGTGCGCTTAGCTCTAAGAGTTTCATCATTTCGTCCATCCCCTTGCTTCTCGGTTTTTTGGGAATGGATTAGGTGGCTACATCCCTGACCGAGCTAATAAATTAGCACGTCTGTTCTAATAATTGGAAGGGGTATAGAACATTTATTCCGAACAGTTGTACTAATTCACTCGTTTACAGGTAAGGTGTCAGTTAAGTTAGGAGTTTGTAATCGTCTGTGGGATGATCTGATTTCGGTCAAATCTAGAGGAAATCATGCCCACTACTATCGAAACGCCTGCAGATTCAACTGCGTTTACAGAGTTCAAAAACGGCAACGAAACCGAGTTGACCTACTCGCTTAAATGGGTGGCGTGGAAGTGGTTGTGGGATGTGGCTGGCTGCCGGTTGATTGCGTTCGAGGTGAGACTGGAGGGTCCGTTCGGGCGGATCGCCGATGTGGTAGGGCTTGGGCCTGAGAATCGAGTGTTCTTGATCGAGGTCAAGTCGAGTCGATCAGATTTGAAGCGAGATGACAACAATGATCGCACCCGCAAGAAACTGATCGAAAAGTCAAAGTCACTCGACACTGCGGTCGTCCTTATTGAGACCGTTTTGGCGGATTCTCAGACGGCGGCCAGTTCGGGTTCGTCAATGAATCCACGAGCTGTGGCGATCGCTCAGGCGGACGTTCAGAACGTCGCTCACAAGTCTGAGTCGACTAAGAGTCGGATCGAAACGTTGTCAACGAAGTTCCATGACCCGGCATATCTGCGGTGTGCCGACTACCACTACATTATGGCTCCGCACCGGATGATACGAACTACTGAATTACCCGATCAGTGGGGGTTGCTCAACGGGGACACCGAAATAGTTGTCGAGGCTCCGTTGAAGCAGGTTAAGCGGGTGACTCAGCATGTGCTGCGGGCGATCGCCCGGGCGAACACGCGGGATCTCATGAAGGCGTGTGAGGTTGAGGTTCAGCGGGTGAAGTGAGGCGGAAGCGTTCAGGAGATTCTCAAATTCGTTCTTACTGAACGGCCGGATTTCCCGAACGAGGTCATCGGAGCCGAGGCATCTCGATGGAAATAGCTAGATAGACGACTCGAGTATGCGTCGATTATGTGCGGTCTGCTAGCAAGTGATGTGTTGGCCGCGAGATTCCTCTACTCCGCTGGGCTGCGATCGGGAAATGGGTTGTATCTACTCAGTGGCACGATGCCACAACTTGTGCCGTTCTACAACTCTGGATGCGCGTCTATCGGAATGTCGAAGCTACAGAATCTTCCGGAGGCGTTCGATTGCTTCTTGTAGATTTTCCTGCGAGTTGGCGAACGAGATACGAACGTAGCCGTCACCGAACACGCCGAATGCCGTACCAGCCAAAAGGGCCACGCCGGCTTCGTACATCGCCTTCTCCGCAAATTCTTTCGAGCTTAGTCCGGTACCAGTGATGTTCGGGAATGCGTAGAACGCTCCCTTAGGAGTTAGGCACGAAACGCCCGGAAGAGAGTTCAGCCCTTCGACCACGAGATCGCGGCGTTTGGTGAACTCTTTCATCATGATTCCGACAGATTCCTGTGAACCCTCGAGTGCTGCAATACCCGCCATCTGAGTGTGTACTGATGTGCAGGAAACGCTATTGGTCATTAAGCGGGTGACAGGCTCGACAAGGAAGTCGGGGAAGACTCCGTAACCAAGCCTCCAACCGGTCATAGCGTAGCTTTTCGAGAAGCCATCAAGAATCACGGTGCGTTCACGCATGCCAGGGAATTTTGTAATAGATACGTGCTCGACGTCATCGCCGTAGTACATATCCTTGTAGATCTCATCAGCCATCACCGTGATGTCGTTTTCTACGGCCATCTGCGCGATTTTCTCGAGATCAGATTCCGGGATCACGCTGCCGCACGGGTTGTTTGGCGAGTTGACGATCATCAACTTAGTGCGGGGAGAAATCAGCGATCGCAGCTTGTCGATATCGGCGTTATAGCCGGTCTCTTCGTTCAGTTGCATAGGAACGGCAGTACCGCCCATATACTCGATCATCGACTCGTAGATCGGGAAACCGGGGTTCGGATAAATTACTTCGTCACCCTCTTCAACCAGCGCCATGATCGTGAAGAACATGACCGGCTTGCCACCGGGGGTTACGACCACGCTGTCGGGCGAAACGTCGTAGCCCTGACGCTCGGTCTGATGCCGTGCGATCGCCTCACGGATTTCGAGCTGGCCAGCGGATGCTCCGTAGTGGGTGAAGCCATCGTCGAGAGCCTTCTTTGCGGCGTCTCTGATGTGCTCAGGGGTGTCGAAATCGGGCTCGCCGATCTCGAGGTGAATGATCGATTTTCCCTGGCGCTCCAGTTCTTTGGCTTTCGCAAGGGTTTCGAACGCGGTTTCGGTACCCAGGTTTGCCTGTCGAGATGCGAGCTGTGTCACTGTGGCGCGGCCTATTCAACTATGTCGGGGCGAGTTCTAAAGCGTATTCACTGTGTGTTGATTGCGAAGCCGGTCGCCGCGAGGCGATTACGAATTTCGCAACAAGGTGAAAGTTTCCTCTCGCGCAGTAGGCATGTCAAGATTTGAAGTGGAGCAGTCTTGTCTGGCGCGTGACCATATTTACGATCATCATATGTAACCAGTTAAGACTTACCGCTATATCGACACCCGAACACCGGTTATCGGAGCCTCAATTTCCTATGCCACAGCTGCAGCAAAACAGAATGAAAAACCTGATCAAGTCGGGAAAACCGGCTTACGGGGTATCGATCCAGTTCGCCTCTGCAGATCTTGTCGAGATGATCGGAGAGTTGGGATTCGACTGGGTGATGCTCGATGCCGAGCATGGTTCGATCACACCGGGCAACATCGGTTCGATGATCATGGCAGCTGAGATTCGGGGTATTACTCCGATAGTCCGACCCGAGAACAACGATCCTGCGGTTATCAACAAGTACCTAGACCGAGGAGCGATGGGCGTTCAGGTGCCTCACGTAAACACCGCGGACGAGGCCAGAGCTGTAGTTAATGCGTGCCTGTACGACCCGCAAGGTTCGAGAGGTCTTGGCGGCGGAAGAATGGCCGACTTTGGCTGGGGTACGCCTACTACCGAATATGTGAAAGAGGCGAATCGGCAAATGCTCGTTTGCGTGCAGATTGAGGAATTCGCGGCGGTAGAGAATTTAGACGAGATCCTTGCAGTACCCGATATAGATGTGTTCTTCATCGGGCCGACCGATCTTGCGCAGTCGATGGGTCACCCCGGCAACAACGGGCATCCAGACGTGCAAAAAGTCATCGCTGAAATCTTCGACAAGATTCATGCCGCAGGCCACGCATCCGGAACGCCCAGCGCCGTTGAACAGGCCATCAAGAACACCGAAGCCGGTGTTCTGTACCACTACACCCACATCCCAACGTTCATGAGCGCCTACGGTCGGCAGTTCATGGAATCGGTGGGGCGGGTTTAGACGCTTGACGATGGATTACGTGGCGTGGGCCGAGTGGTATGACATTTTTTACGCGGCGGCCGATCCGGGTGATGCCGAATTTTATCACGAGCTTTGCCGGGCGTCAGGTGGACCGATACTGGAGATCGGCATCGGTACTGGGCGCATTGCGTTACCCCTCGCTCAAGAAGGTATGGAGATCGTGGGGATCGATCTTTACGAGCCGATGCTGAAGGTCGCACAGCAGCGAGCGCTAGATGTTGCACCGCTCGATGGAAGCCTGGAGCTGATTCAGGCCGATATGCGGACCTTCGATTTGAAGCGGAAGTTCCCGGTGGTGACGATTCCGGCACGAACGCTGCTGCTTGCTACTTCCGAGAAGGAGCAGGTGCAGACGCTATGCTGCACCGTTCAGCATCTAGATCAGGACGGAACGCTGGCATTCAACCTGTTCTATCCAGACCCCGAAATGCTGGCCGATGATCCAGATGAAGAGTTTCTACTTGAGGTCATCGAGAAGCCAGACGGTGGTCGATATGTGCTAACTGCGAGGAATCGCTTTGATCTTGAGAGCCAGATCAATCACGGTGTGCAGATCGCTGAAGAGTTAGATCCTGATGGCGAGGTTCTGAGGCGACAAGAGCTTGAGGTGGTAGTTCGGTATCTCTATCCAGACCAGGTTCTAGCTTTGTGCGATCTGGTCGGGCTAGAGGTGATCGACATGTGGGGTGACTTCGAGGGTGGCGAAGTGGACGAAAAGAACGATGAGATTGTGGTTGTAGCGAGGCACGCCGGGCCGGCTTGAACGGCCCGGCGACGATTTCCCGAGCGGAGTCATCGAAGCCGCGGGACCTGGCGGGGTCGCGTGTGTGCAAGCGTCTGCATCTGAGTCACCTCACTATTCGCCCAACCACCGCAGCTCCCTCTACTTCGCTTCGCTGCGATCGGGAAAGGGGATTTCACCGCTAAAACCCCGCCGTTTTGTCACAAATATTTTCGAGTGGTTTGCCGTCGGCGAACAGCCGTAGGTTTGCCTTGAAGGCCTGGCGGCGCATTTCGTATAGCTCCGGAGTGAGCGCTGAGGAGTGGGGTGTGAGAATGACATTCGGGAGCGTCCACAATCGAGAGTCATCTGCCAACGGCTCGACAGCGGTCGCATCGAGCGCAGCGCCAGCGAGGTGGCCTGATTCAAGTGCATCGCACATTGCATCTTCATCGACAATCTCACCACGTGATATCACGATGATGTAGCTTCCTTCGGGCATCATGGCAATTCGTCGGGCGTCAATCGAATTTCGAGTGGTGTCGAGCACCGGAGCAGCGATAACGAGGAAGTTTGAGACACGCGCTAGATCGTCCAGCCGATCAAGTCCCCAACATTCACGCACGCTGGCAGGAACATTCGAAGGGGCTGGGTCGATAGCGAAAGTAATAGTACCGAACACTGCCACACGTTCTGCCACTGCCCTACCTATTGCGCCGAGTCCAAATATTCCTACCGTAGTTCCTGTGAGCTCAGTAATACGAGAAGCGTATTTTTCGGTGTCCCAGACCTTGTTTTGGCGATCTTCGAACGCTTCCTGAAAACGGTGGGTCAAGCCAACCATCGCTCCAACGACATGATCACTCATCGATGTGACATGGGTGCCAGGGGCGTTGGTGATAGGCACGTCTGAATCAACGATGTTCTGGTAGGCGACTATCTTGTCGATTCCCATGCCGGGGCAGGCGATCCACTTCAGCTGCTGAGCGGCTGCGAATGCATCGCCGCTCGGCCAGCCAAAAAACGCGTCGGCATCACGGATAACTTCGACGTGATCAGCAGGATCGTACGCAACCACGAAATCTATATCAGGGAATGAATCGATAAGCTCATCGGCGTACTGAGTCCCAACGTGGTCAGTGCCTACTACAACTTTTAGATTCGCCATCTCGTGTTCCTCGGCTTGTTTTCTATGAGATGCGCATGGTGTCACAACAGGCATAATGCGCCAATGGCCATCGCCGAAAATTCAAACGAATATGAAAGATTCCAGCCCGGCGACCACATCGTTATGCGAAACGTGTTTGATGGTCGAGTCCAGACCGTGTTCGCATCGATCGTCATAGTCGACACACCTGAACTAGTTGGAATCTGGATTCCACTTAGCGCACCGATCATGAATGGCGTATCCGACCCCAGCATTGATTTTGATACCGGCAAAGGCCATCTGAGCGCAGAATCCGTAGCAACAAAAGACTGGACGATGGTGCCAAGAACCTGGCACACGGCGGGGACGCTTCGTCTAAAAAATCCGCGTGCTATGTGGTCGCTCTGGGTTTTCTGGGACGAGGGGTTGGAGAACGTTCGGGGCTGGTACATCAATATTGACTCGCCGTATAAGCGAACACGGTTCGGCTTCGACACATGGGACATGTTTCTAGATGTTGTTGTGGAAGCCGATCGAAAATCGTGGCGCTACAAGGATGAGGATGAGTTTTCCGACGCCATTAAAGCCGGTCTGTTCACTGAACGTGAAGCCGAAGAAGTACGGGCCACTGCAGCACAAGCGTTAGAGATCATCAAGTCGAATCGCACACCGTTCGACAACGTGTGGGAGAAGTGGCGACCCGATCTGCTGTGGGAGATGCCGCAGCTACCGGACGACTGGGAGCGGGTTTAGACACCTATGGGCGAACCACGACGACACGAGCCCGGTGACCACATAACTTTTTGATGGGTTTACGGCGGAAGAGTCAAAACCGCGGCTCCGATGATCGTAGCGAAGTACACGCCCCAGCTTCTCGGGCTCTGGATGCCCAAAGGTGCTCGTCTAATGTCTGGATTGAACAATGGGATTCTCCATCTCACCGGCAAACAATTTGAAAATTTGGATTGGACGATGCATCAACGCGAATGGCAAGGAGAAGGATCACTTAGACTGAAAATTCCGGATTCTTTGTGGTCATTGAACGTGTTCTGGGAAGAAGGGATGGGCGAAGTGAAGGCTTGGCACATCAACATGGGCGCGCCAACTTCACACAGTCGGTTCAGATTTGACTCATCGAACATGTTCCTTGATGTCGTCGTTTCGCCCAATCGTCAGACCCGGCGTTACTAGGATGAGGTTGAATTCGCAGATGCCGTTGCGGCCGGAGTTATCGACGAGATCGCTGTTGGAGAGATCCGTACGGCTGCCGAAGCAGCTATTAAAGACGATCACTGAAAATCTAAAACCGTTCGATGATTCTTGGACTGACTGGCGACCTGATCCAGCACGGGAGTTGCCGCAGCTGCCGGACGATTGGGAGCATGTCTGATTTCGCCAGGCTGATGCACCACTAAATGCTGAGATTAGGTGCGGGTCGCTGTAGAATTCGGGTATGCCGAACACTGAAGGTCGATTCGAAATCGAAGCCAGCTTTAAACCCACGGGCGACCAGCCCGCGGCAATCCGCTCTATATCCGAGGGGTTGAACGAGAGTCTGAAGCACCAGACAGTTCTCGGTGTGACCGGTTCAGGCAAGACCTTCACGATGGCGAAGATAGTTGAAGAGGTGCAGCGCCCTACTCTGGTTATTGCGCACAACAAGACGCTTGCTGCGCAGCTATCAGCAGAGTTTCAGGACTTCTTCCCGAACAACTCGGTTCAGTACTTCGTCAGCTACTACGACTACTACCAGCCGGAAGCCTATATCCCGCAGTCGGACACCTTTATTGAGAAGGAATCTGACGTCAACGAGGAGATCGATAGGCTCCGCCACGCGGCGACTCGTGCATTACTTACGCGGCGTGACACGTTGATCGTCGCAAGTGTTTCCTGCATTTACGGTCTAGGATCACCCGAAGAGTATCGCTCAGTTGTTTTGAACCTCCGAAAAGGCGAAGAACCCGGGCTGCGCAGGGTCGTTCGCAAGCTGATCGATATGTACTACGAGCGGAACGACATGGAGATGGTGCGCGGACGCTTCCGTCTGCGAGGCGACACTCTTGAGATTATGCCAGCCTACGAAGAGTTGGCCGTCCGTGTTCAGTTCTTTGGTGATGAAATTGAGCGAATCATCGAGCTAGACCCGCTTACAGGTGAGGTTCTGGCCGAGCTTGATCACATCGATATCTTCCCCGGCAAGCACTTCGTGACACCAGAAGACGAGATGAAAGACGCGCTCAAGGAGATCGAAGAGGAGTTGGGTGGTCGTCTAGATGTGCTGCGCTCCAGCGGAAAACTACTTGAGGCACAACGGCTCGAACAGCGCACCAACTTCGATCTCGAAATGCTCCGCGAAACGGGCTCGTGCCCGGGTGTTGAGAACTATTCTCAACCGCTTGGAAGGCGACCGCGTGGGTCCGCTCCATGGACTTTGTTGGACTACTTCCCTGACGACTTCCTGATGTTTATCGACGAGTCGCACATCACGTTGCCCCAGGTTCGAGGCATGTACAAAGGCGACGTTGCTCGTAAAACCAACCTGGTTGACTACGGTTTCAGGCTGCCATCTGCGATGGACAACCGTCCGCTTGCGTTCGAGGAGTTCGAGGACCGCGTGAATCAGATTGTTTATGTATCGGCGACTCCGGGTCCATATGAGGACACGCACGAGGAACGCCGTGTAGAGCAGATCATTCGTCCTACCGGGCTGATCGATCCCGAGATCATCCTGCAGCCGTCAGAGGGCCAGATCGACGATCTTCTGGAGCGCATTCAGGCGACAACCAAGAAGAACGAGCGCGTACTTGTTACTACGCTGACGAAGAGGATGGCTGAGGAGCTTTCCGACTATCTGCGGGAACTAGGAGTTCGCGTTCAGTACTTGCACTCGGAGATCCAGACGATGGAGCGAACCGAGATTCTGCGTGACCTGAGACTCGGTATATACGACGTTGTGGTCGGCATTAATCTTTTGCGAGAGGGTCTCGATCTTCCAGAGGTTTCACTTGTGGCGATCCTCGATGCAGACAAAGAGGGTTACCTCCGATCCAGCACATCGCTTGTTCAGACAATCGGGCGAGCGGCACGCCACATCGAGGGCAAGGTGGTCATGTACGCCGACAAGGTCACTGCCTCGATGAAGTTTGCGATCGATGAGACGAATCGACGTCGAGAGATTCAGTCGGCTCACAACGACGCAAACTCAATCGTCCCGAGGTCGATTGTTAAGGAAGTCCGAGATATTACTTCGCAAGCTAGACAGGTCGCCGAGACTAAAACGCCGCACGTCACCCCGACTGCTCTGCCGAAGAACGACCTTGTTCGCCTCGTGAAAGATCTCGAACGCCAGATGAAGAAGGCGGCACGAGATCTGGAGTTCGAGAAAGCTGCACTGCTGCGTGATCAGGTAGTTGATCTTCGCAAGGTGCTTGTCGATCTTGGCGACTCAGATGATGCGGTCGACCCGGAGCCAGACAAGTCAGTCGATCTGGCACCAACGGCCGAAGACGGTGTGCCCGAGGAACTCGTGGGAGCGGACTAGGTAGTGGTTAGGACTCCCCTTTACCGCCACTCAGCTTCGCCTCATTCGTCATTCTGAACTTGATTCAGGATCTCCTACGCATGGAATTCAACGTTGTATCCCTGTGTCCACCGTTCACGCCATCCAACGTGATTGCCACGTCGTGCCTCCCCGCAATGACAGAGTCGTCCACTCCTTCCCTTCTTAGAACTTGCCTCTCTTCAATGTTAGCGGGGTAATCAGGTAATTCCGACCCCTACATACATACGAAGCATCGACATGACGACTGACAACGCAACGATCCAGAAATGGTTCGGTTCTCACATCGACAAAGACTGGGACTCTGTCGCTGTCCGAGTGAGTTTTGATGACGATGAAATACTCGTTGTCGTCGGGGTGAAAAACGACGATGATGAGCTTCCAGAGCAGGCCGACGATCGGGAACTTGCCATCAAGCAAATCGCACGTCGATTCCATAAGTCCAGCAAACTACACGCATGGCGGTCGCCGATCAGGTGCAAGAGTTGTTTGAGCGAAAAGTGTCCTGGGGGGTGTGCAGGCTGGTAATGGGATACACCTTCACTCACGTAACTGCACCTGCCATGACCCAGCTCCGAATGGGCGAGCGCAGAGTTCTCGACACTTTGGCGAATTCTGGTGTCGCAACATCCCGCAGCGAAGCACTTACATGGTGCGTAAAATTCGTCAAAGACATCGAGTCGGATTGGCTGGGAAACCTACGAGATGCCTTCGAGTCAGTTGAGAACGTGCGCAACGACGGTCAATCAATCACAAAATCCTAATATCGAACGCCAGCAATTCCTGACCTCTCTGGTAGACTAATAGTCCTTTCCAGGTGATCCAAATGCGGTCGCAGCTCGGAAATGGATTTCGATTCTGGGGCTCACGGAGACAACGATGGCCGAAGTTGAAGTACTCGAACAGCAAACAGTTCTCGAGGCACTACGAGATGTGTACGATCCCGAGATCCCGGTCAACGTTGTCGACCTTGGTCTGATCTACACGATCGAAGTCGCTGACGGCGATGTTCACGTCGAGATGACGCTTACAGCTCCAGGCTGCGGAATGGGTCCATACATCGCACAGCAGGCCGAGTGGCGAATCGCCGAGATCGACGATGTTGAAGATGTTCAGGTTGATGTCGTTTTCGACCCGCCATGGACTCCCGACATGATTACCGAAGACGGCAAGCGCCTACTCGGCATCGACTAGCTCATCGGTCAATCTTCTTCGAACGAGATCAGATCGTTGAACTTTACCGCGGTCAAATACAAACACCCCATTTAATACACTGAATATGTCGTCACCAAGAAAACTGACCCCAGCAGAAGAAGCCCGGCTTGCGCAGGTGCGAGCGAACTTTCAGGAGCGTCGAAAAGTTTCGGAGTCTCTTGAAGGAATTGGCGTACGTGTTGGTGTCTACTCGGGTAAGGGCGGAGTCGGTAAAACAACCATCGCAACTAACCTGGCTGTAACGCTAGCAACGCAGGACAACGACGTAGCGCTTTTCGACTGCGACATCGACTGTCCGAACGTAACCCGAGTGTTGCGAATCAGTGAAGGGCCTATACAGAATGGCGAGAAGCTGGTTCCGCCGTCACGCTTTGGTGTGAAGGTCATGTCGATGGCGTTCTTTCAGGACAACGAGGACGAAGCAATTGTCTGGCGTGGTCCGATGATCCACAATGCAATCAACCAGTTCCTGCACTCGACTGAGTGGGGCAATCCCGATTACATGATCGTCGACCTGCCCCCTGGAACCTCTGACGCCCCACTTACTGTCATGCAGACGCTTAATCTTGATGGGTTCGTGATCGTCACCACCCCACATGAATTGGCTGTTCTCGACGCCAAGCGATCCATCAACATGATCAAGAAGATGAACCTGAAGGTGTTCGGGATTGTTGAGAATCTTTCGGGTGGAGTATTCGGCACAGGCGGGGGTCAGGCACTTGCTGAAGAGATGGATTTGCCATTCTTGGGTGCGATCAACATGAGTGCTGCTTTCACCAATTCCCAGAAGCCCGCATCGCTAGAATCTGACGCGGTTGCTACCGAGTTCAACTCGCTTTCCGAGAAGTTGAAGCAGCAGATTCCAGCTAATAACTCGGACTAACAGAGCGGGCACACCGCTTACTTAGAGCACGATCTCAGCGCGGAAACGGGTCTGGCACGCGCCGCACCGATACGTTGCTCTGTCGTCTGTGAAGACCTCTGTCGAACCACAGCTGACGCAGCGCAGCGGCTGGCGAGCACTCGCATCATTCAGGCCCGTAGAACCGGAAATACCCTGTCGATTGAGCCTGTGAAGAACGGGTATCGTGATAGTCGCTGCCGTAAGAATTATCGCCAGTGTGCCCATTACTCGGATCAGGTTCTTGTCGTCTGGCTCCCCCCATATCGCTGCAACGATCATTACGGACAGCACGGCAACTAGCACATAGGATGAATGGCGGGCGGTTTGTCATCCATCAACAACCGTCGCAGCTTTGATAACGCGACCGTTCGGCAGAACGCAATTAAACAGATAGGGCGCCCAATCTGTTCGACCGGGCGCCCTATTTATCGATGCTTATGTAGCGTTACCCGCCCTTTACAGCGGCAGCAATGGCTTTGCCAACTAGATCAGCCTGGCCATCACTGAGACCGAATACGTGAAGTTCCAGCCGCGTTTCACCTTCCGGGACTCTTGTCCAGATCGAAGGGTCGCCGTCTCTAAGTTTTTGTACGAGGTCTTCGTTCGTGAACCCAACAATGTCGGGATCAACATTTACGAAAGCTCCGTATGGTTGGTGTCCTTTGGTATTCGTGTTTAGTGAGACGGTCACGCCGGGAATACCCTGTAGTGGACGTAAGATTTCCTGCGACTGCCCCTCGGCGATTGAGAGTCGATTCTCGTGGTCAAGAGTCAGCCATCGGTCAACTGCAGCTACTACACCAACTATTTCCTGGCGATCGATCTTCTGCGGTCGACCAATCCCACGGACGCGCCTGCCTTCGTATCCGACAAACGAGTGTCGACTTATGGCATCGATCATTTTTTTAGTGCCAAGAGCAAAGCCTGTTGAGTGTGGCGCTCCCATGTACTTGGCCGCGATGCACTGGAAATCTGCTCCCATCCTCACATACTTGCCAAAATTCTCGAGCGGATAAATCTGGCCGGCAGCATCGACTGAAACAGGCTTACCAGCTTCATGGGTGATATCGATTACCTGTTCAAGAGTCAACACGTGCGGGTCGGTAGGTTTCTGTTCGTAAACGACATAGTGGACAGCAGCTGTGCGATCAGAAATAGCGTTCCTCAGATCGTCTTGCGTCGTGCCGTTCTCATCACCGAATTCGACCAGTTTCGCCCCGGCCAGTTCCAGACACCGGTCGTACCAGTAGCGCTGACGTTTCTGGATGAGAATTTCGTTCGGCATTCCTGTCGTATCGGGCAGTTGTTCGATTTTATCATCGTCAGTTCCGGCCATGAATGCTGCGGTCGCTAGCGTCAGTGCCGAGCCGGCCCCAGAAGTGATGTACGCAGCCGGCACGTCGAGCATTTCGGCAATCCGGTCGCCTGCAACCTGCTCGAGTTCGATAAGTGGGATGTAAGCAGAATCTGCTGCATCCATCGCATCTTTTACTTCAGCGGCAGGCGTTGATCCGCCGAGTAACGTTACGCTTCCAGTCGCGTTGACGACTGGCTTCGCACCCATTTTCTTGTAGATCGCTCCCCAGTTACTCGTTGTCACATCTGGTTCCTTTTCACGTTATTAAGAGCGCCCGCACACGCTCGTTTGCACCTGGCCAGACTTCACGCCGGTTTATTGCGATGGCAAATATACCCTCGAAGCCCGTGACTCGCACCCATTAATCACGAATTGGCCACCTTTAACGAGTTCGAGTTGGTTCAGGCGAGATACTATTTCCGTCTACGATGCTGGTTCGCCAGCCAACCGAGCACGAGCGATACATGGCCGATCCGTTAAAAACCGTAATAACCCTGCAATCCGGCGTGGAAGTGCCGTTTTACATTTGGGACACACTGAGCCATTGGTCGCCGATGTTGATTGTTGCGCCAGGTACATCACCTGAGGATTGGCACGAATTTGCTGCTTATCTCGCACCGCCGAGTTCTCCAGTTCTTCCAGAAGTATCATCGGCGCTTGAGATATTAATGTTCATCTGGGACATGGGAACACCCGTGAATCTGGTTGCACAGGGGCAGCAAGCTTCTGGCTGGGTGAGCGAGCTTGTCGCCATGGCTCCGGCTGCGGCGGCATCGATAACAATCTGCAACGGCGAGCTAACCGTCGACCAGATAAGCGGAATGCACGAAATTTCCACGTTGATTCTGAGAGGTCGGCAAAGCAGCTCGCTCTCTCACGAGTCCGTTGTGAAGATGCACGATTTGCTCCGACATTCGACTTTGACCGAGCCTGAAGAATGTGCCGATTTCCCGGCGAAAGACAATCCAAATGCTGCGGCATCGGCGCTCAACTGGTTCCTGGCAGGATCAGGAAGCAATGACGACGAGTTCTCGGCTGCGGAGCCGATAGACCCGAAAAGCTAGTCACCTACTTTGATGGCAGCAGCGGTAGTCCATCCACCCCTATGTGGTGACGTTCGAGCGTTCCTGCGTCCTTGACCGTTACGTAGATATCGCCGCTACCTTCGGGACCGAATGCGACGTTCGTTGGCTGCTTTCCGCCGACCGGGATTCGCTCCACAACCGATCCGACGGTATCGACCACCATTACATCGCTCTGCCCTACTACGGCGCAGTACAGATAGCCGTTCTGACCAACCGCCAATCCATCACCACCAATGAAGCCGGCCGGCTGTGATCGATCGATAAGATCGGCAAAGTTTTCGCTCGGACCAAGGGTTCCATCACTTTTCCATTCGTATCGGTAGACCAGTCCGGGAGCGGCCGCGGTTACATACAGCGCCTCGTCGATTCCAAACGCTAGGCCGTTTGCGAACTGTAGCCCGAGCATCATCGTTGTTGTACCTTTATAAAGTTGGAATTTGAACAGCCGGGCGTCTGCCCACACGATTTGTTCGAATAACCCACATCTAGCACAGTGAGTGTGACGGCAGTCGCGTAGCGTATTACGAGGCTGGGTCGGCATGCCGATCCGCTGTTTTTCAGCGCAAAACCTACCGTCGGACTCCAAGGTGACGAAAAAGTGAAAGTTCTATTTCTACTGGATGTACGTCCTACCGCACGAGCCGGTGACGTAAAGGAAGTCAAACATGGCTTCGCACGAAATTACCTAATCCCTCAGGGGTTCGCAGTTCAGGCAACAGAGCATGAACTACGCCGAGCCTCAAAGCTTCGTGCACAGGCCGAAGATCGTCGACTCGTTGAAGCCAAAGAGTGGCAAGATGTCGCCGACGCTTTCAAGGATCAGAAGGTACGGATCGAAGTACGAACAGGTCCGACCGGCCGTCTGTACGGTTCAGTTACGAATACCATGATTGCCGCCAAGGTCAGCGAGATGACCGAGCGCGAGATCGACCGTAAGGGAATTCAGATTGCTGCGCCGATTCGAGCGGTTGGCGACTACAAAATTCCGGCGCGATTCGTCGAAGGTGTAACGGCAAACCTCGTGATTGAGGTTGTTGCGGACGATGCTTCTATCGAGCTGAACAAGCAGATGGAAGAAGCTCAAACACTGATGACTGAAGAGGACACCAACGTTCTCGATCCATCATTCGAAGACGTTCTGGCTGCTGCTGAAGCACAGATCAACGAAGAAGTGGCTGAAGGCTCTGAAGCTGATTCGGATGATTCTTCAGACGACTCGGAAGAGAAGACTGAAGAGTAGGTCTCGCACCTCCAATTGATTTCTAAATCGCCCGGGGCGTTGAGCCCCAGTCGATTTTTTTAAACCTGCGATATTGGCTCCAAGTTGCTGACTTGATCTGAACTGTGGAGAACGTGTGGACGGTTGGGGATAACTTAGTCTTGAACTGTCTGACTATCGCGCTTCAATTTAGCGCTACAGTCCTTGTATATTCCAACCACACCAATGCAAGCTGACCGACTCCCACCACACGACTTAAGCGCCGAAGAATCTGTTCTCGGATCAATCCTCATTGATGGCTTGACGATCACCCAGATCGCAGGCTTTCTTTCGGCCGATGACTTCTACCGCGAGATCAACCGCCAGTGTTTCGAGGTCTTGTACGACCTCTTCCAGCGCGATGAAGCAATAAACCAGGTCACCGTAACCCACGAACTCGAAAACCGTGGAATTCTCGAAGACATGGGCGGGGCAGCTTATCTCTCTCACCTCGTCGAGGTGACACCAACCTCGGTTCACATCAAGCACTACGGCAATCTCGTGCGGCGCACCGCCACGATGCGCAGGCTCATCGCCGCGGCGGGTGAAATCTCCGATATCGGGTACAACGACGATCCCGACGTGGACGACGCACTCTCAAAGGCGGAAGACGCTCTATTCAGCATCCGTCAAGGTTCGCAGAATCGCGACTTTGTACCACTCGCTGATTCACTTACCCCGTATTTAGAAGGCGCATCACCACTTGACCAGGTTGACGGCGAAAAAGACAATCTACCGATCGTCACCGGGTATCGGCGGCTCGACGAGTTGCTTGTCGGGGGTCTCCAGCGTTCCGACATGGTAGTGCTTGCAGCGCGGCCGTCTGTTGGTAAATCAATGATGGGTTTGAACCTCACGCTGAGTGCGGCAAAAGCCGGATTCAAGGTCGGTATTTTTTCACTCGAAATGGGTCGTGACCAGATCGCCCACCGCCTGCTCGCAGCACAGTCGAGAGTGAATATGCAGCAAATCCGAAACCGGATTCAGTCACCTAGCGAAGAAGATCAGGTCATCAACTCGATTGGTCTGCTGTCTGACCTTACGATCTATGTTGACGACACTCCGTTCCAGACCGTCGCTGAGATGCGCGGCAAAGCTCGCAGGCTCCAGATGACTCATGGTCTCGACTTTCTGGTTGTCGACTATATGCAGTTGATCAACGGTGGATCGAGCGGTGGCCGTGAGGGCAATCGTGCGCAAGAGGTTTCCGAGATTTCTCGACAAATGAAGGGAATGGCTAGAGATCTGCACATTCCGGTGCTCGCAATATCGCAGCTCAGCCGTGCAATTGAGCACAGGACTTCGCATCGTCCGATGCTTTCTGACCTTCGTGAGTCGGGTTCGATTGAGCAGGACGCCGACGTCGTAATGTTCATACACAGAGAAGACAAGTTCACGACTGAAGAAGAGTGGAATAAGTCGAACCCTACGCAACCGTTCCCGCGCGATCGGGCCTCGCTGATCATCGCAAAACACAGGAACGGCCCGACCGATGAAGTTGAGATGCGAGTTCGAGACTCGATCGGAATATTCGAAGAACTGGCATTCTCAACCCAACGGCAATCTAAGCCGTCGCCGTCATTCTCATCAGGTGGAGCAGGGCGGTGACAGACGGATTCCCACGCGGGGTTCAGTTCACACCAGTTCCAAATCCACTCCTAGCCTCGCTACTCGAAGATATCGATGACCTTGACGAACTCAAGTTGGTGCTGCGGACGATCCACGCCCTGCACCGTCAGCGAAAAGTCCCGGCATATATATCGTTCAGTGACCTGCTATCAGATCGAACAGTAGCCGCTATGCTTCATGCTTCGAGCGGTGACCTCGAAACGCTTGTGACCAGGCTTATAGCTTCTGCTGCCGGGCGTGGGATTCTGCTGGTAACTGGCAACGAAGAAGGCCAAAAATGCATCTTCCTCAATACAGAACCGGTCAGGCGCGCATTAGTTCGCCAAGGAATCGATTTCTCAACAAAATCCGGCAAGCCGGGCGAAACCTGGCCCGACACTGAAGCTGCACGTCCGAAGATGAATGCGATAACGTCTTACGAGCAGAACATTGCGGCCGTGACGCCACTGGTAGCTGAAAACATCCACGCTGCACTAGAAGAACACGCCGAAGACGAGGTGTTATTGGCGATCCGATACGCAGCCGAGGCAAACGCTAGAAGTTGGAACTACATATCCGCAATCCTTCGCCGCTGGGCGAGTGAAGGAAGACCAGAGGAGCTTGACGATGGATGGGATGGAACCGCTGAACGAGATCTTCAAGAGGATCGGTCAGACCAGTTCTACGCGGAGTACCTCAAGCGACAGCGAGCTCGAGGAGCCAACTAGCGCTGAGATTCACTGCGACATCTGCGATGACAAGCGCT
>JAPYUK010000001.1:64745-134588 GCA_029936155.1 Dehalococcoidia bacterium
CTCGAGGAGCCAACTAGCGCTGAGATTCACTGCGACATCTGCGATGACAAGCGCTGGTTCGTAGTTGCTCCGAGCGAAAACGCGCCGGCCTCAGCTCGGACGGTAGTTCCGTGCGAGTGCCAGGAGCGAGTCTGGGGTGTTCGATCATCAGATCGCATCCGGCAGTACTCCGATCTTGGGCCACTAGAGCGCCTTACTTTCGACACAGTCGAGCTGGGAACGCGTGACACGTTCTCGGAGCCTTCCAGCTTCAGAGACGCCTATCACGCTGCCCAGCGATTCGTAACTGACAAACAGGGTTGGCTCGTGTTGTGCGGTCCATCTGGCACTGGCAAAACCCATCTGGCCGCAGCGATTGGGAACGCACTTGTCGACGCGGGCGAACCGGTAAGATTTGTTTCAGTTCCTGACTTGTTGGATCACTTGCGTTCAGCTTTCGACCCGGCAGTAGGTGCTCAGTACGACGCGATATTCCTTCAGGCGATCGAAGCACCGATTTTGATTCTTGACGATTTGGGAGCGCAATCATCGACGGCGTGGGCTGATGAAAAGCTCGATCAGATACTCACCCATCGCTTCAACCGCCGACTTCCTACTCTGGTGACCACCGGTCTTCAATTTACCGAACTGGGGGACCGTCTACGCACCCGACTGGGCGATCCTTATTTTTCGACCGTGGTCAACATTAAGTCCGGAAGCGGCATTCCAGATATCCGGGACTCGGGACTGGAGCCTCGGCTGACAGAGTCGATGACATTCGACAGTTTCACCAAGGGTGCGGCTGGAGCCACCGCGGCGCAAAAGCGTTCTCTCGCCGAAGCCCAAGCAGCGGCCAAGGTGTTTGCCGAACATCCTTCTGGCTGGCTCTATCTAGCCGGGCCTACAGGTGTTGGCAAGACCCATCTTGCCGCCGCTATTGTTGGCGAGAGCATCGCAGAAGGACGCGAAGTGCTGTACAGATTCGTGCCTGACCTACTCGATAATTTGCGAAAATCTTATGGGCCCGCTGGTGGAAAATCATTCGATCACACATTCAGTCAGGTCAGGGATGTCGACATTTTGGTACTCGACGATTTTGGTGCGGAGGCATCGACTGCATGGGCTGAGGAGAAGCTTTACCAGCTAATCGTCCATCGTCACGACTCCATGCTGCCGACCGTGTTCACTAGTCGAAGTACTCTGGAGACGATCGGCGGTTCGGCTTATCGAAACGAATCTCGGTACTCCGATGCGATAATTTCACGTCTTAGCGATGCGAACGTGGTTGCTGAACGATATCTGTCAGCTCCTGATTACCGTCACAGAGGGGCTGCGCCTCGACCTCGCTCCGGTTCGTCGACTCGGAAATCCTCACGGAAGTGATTTTCGAGTGCCGAGTGATGGCTCCCATAACGTCGGCGCCGACAACTGCGTGTTTTGTTCGATCGTATCCGGCGATGCAGAAGCCAGCTGGGAAGCTTCGCCGTCAAGTGACTCCCGCGTCGCCTGCTTCCACAATCGGCTAAAGTGGATGCGGGTGATGTTGTTGGTCATCCCGACACAGCACATGACGCAGAGGGAGTTCTGGACGTCAGACGTGCTCGGCGAGGCCGCTGAGATGGCGGTTGATATGGGCGATCAACACTGTGGTTCAGAGGGCTATCGAATTATCTCGAACTTCGGGCTACAGGCTCACCAGAGTGTGTCTCACGCGCATTTGCATGTCATCTCAGAAATGTCGCGACTGATCGAAAATGGGATCGCAAAATCAGCGCTGAGTGTCGACAGTGAATTCTCGGTCGACGAGTTCGAAATCGACGAAATCCCGTTCACTGCCCGGGTTTCACCAGCGGAGTCTCGCAGTCAACGGGACATGTGGAAATCGAGTCAGATTATCGAAGCCGCGGGTACTGCTTTAGAGGTCGCACGGCGACACTCAGCGAACGGATTCCGGTTGATGTCGAGTTTTTACATGGCGACCCAGAGCACTGAAGCCGGCAGCAATGACGCTGGCTTGTTCCTGCTGGGTGGTGGGCAACTGAGACTTTACGGAGACACGTATTAGACGAAACGTGCGGAAGCCATGGTCGCGACCGCGGAGACGACCAGTACGGCGTTCACGTATCCGAGCATCGAAAGTCCACGCCGGTAGTTCGCAAGTTGTTCGTCTGTCGCTTCACCAGATGCAAGATCTCGCCATCAGTATTAGTCCACGGGTGGTAGATGTCCGTCTGGTAGTTGAGTTCTGGAGTGGGCTCACAGGCATGAAGCATCGCTGCCTGAGAAACCACGAACGAGTTCTCCGCCCGAGATGTGATGACTCGCAAGGACCACCACACGGCGGCCACACTGTCTGATCTGCCTGGGTAGGTGGCGGTGCCACGTTCTACTCGAACGTAATCCCAACCTTCACGGCGCCATCAAGTCGTTTGTCAGCGATGTGGAATGCTCGATCGATTTCAGAAATATTCACTCGGTGCGAAATGATCGGTTCGACGTCGATCTCGCCTGAGCTGATCAGACTCACCGCCTCAACGTAACTAGTCAGTCCGGGCTCATCTTGCGATCCTAGTACTGTGAACGCATCAGCGCGAATCTTGAACATCTGCGAATAGTCGAACGGCACTGGCTCTTCGGACTCAGGAAGACCGAACAGCACCACTTTCCCTTCGCTGCGAACGAGGTGAAACACCTGCGATAGGGTCTGTGTTGACCCAACCCCTTCGACCACGAGATCGGCACCGGAGCCGCCAGTCATTTCTTTGACAACATCCATAACAGCGTCGCCCGTTACATCGATTGCCTCGTCAACCCCGTAGCTCAGCCCTAGCTCACGTCGCCACGCCAGTGGCTCGATCGAGATGATTTTTTCGGCTCCAAGTTGCTTCAAGATGAAATCCCAAAACAGTCCTGCACTACCCTGCCCGACTACAACGCACGTCTGCCCTTCCAATGAAGCCGGAAGTCTTTTTGCTGCGTAGACGACCGTGCCTAGTTGCTGCGCCAATGTGATGCTGTCCAGATCGATACCGGGGTCGAGTTTTAAAAGGTGCTTGTCATCAACGGCCTGATAATCAGCAAAGCAACGCGAATCCCAGATAAAAGGCACCGTAAGAACGATGTCGCCTTCCGAAAATTTGTCTGAACGAGATTCGACTACCCGGCCAGCCGCCTCGTGACCTGTATGACCTGCCATCGCCGGGAAGGCGTGCATCCCCCAGCCGGAATTGATCATGTGCAGATCGCTACCGCATATAGAGGCGGCGAGTGTACGAACCAGAACCTCTCCATCTTGAATGCGCGGCATATCGACTTCTTCGCACCGAATCACACCACGCGCAATGGCTATCGCAGCTCGCATTTTTCCTTGTGTTTCTGGCATTACGAGTAGGCTGCCAACTCTGTGCCGTGCGCCATCCACATCTCATCAAACATCTCTCGAATCTCGCCGAGCGATAGTACGGCAGATGTCAGAGGATCGAGAGCGATTGCGTGGAACGCTGCTTCCCTGTCGCCATCGAGAATCGCCTGAGTTGCAAGCTGCTGAACTGCCTGGTTCGAGCGGCTAAGCGCTGCGAGTTGTCCAGGAAGTTCGCCGACAACCATGGGGTGGAAACCTAACTTGTCGATGAGAATAGGAACTTCAACACTGCTCAGGTCGATCAAGTTGTCGATCAACCCTTCGTTAGGCACGTTCGCGTTGATAACCGTTGGTCGATCCGATTCCATGGCTTCGATAATCCGGCATGCATACTCTTCAGATCGCTCGGCGGTTAGCAACTTGTCCGAATTGGCATCCTCAACTAGCTGCGTATAGTGGTCGTCTACTCGGGTCGTTCGACGCTGTAGATCCTGCCGAATCTGGTTCAGGTTGAAGTCTTCGATCACGTCTTCGTTTGTGCGGAAGTACGGTGTGTACTCGGACATGTGGCGAGTCGACTCTGTGACGAAGTAACCAAACTGTTTCATCACTTCGAATCGAACGGTGTCACGTGAAAATATCTCAGGGTTTTCCATAGCCTCCAAGAGCTGTGGATAGGCGTCCTCGCCGTCGACTTCGAATCTGAGGAACCATGCGAGATGATTGATGCCTGCAACCCAGCCCTTAACTCGATCCTTCGAAACACCAATATAGTCGGCAAGGTCGGCAGTGGTGTGTTGAACACTGTGACACAGACCGAGTGTTGGTACATCTGTTGCCTCGGCGATGGCCCAGCATGCTATTGCCATGGGGTTGGTGTAGTTCAACAAAGTGGCGTCTGGAGCCACCTCTTCGATATCGTGGCAGATATCCATGAGGACTGGAGCTGTACGCAACGCCTTGAATACCCCACCCGGTCCAACTGTGTCACCAACTGACTGGTCAACGCCGTATTTCAGCGGGATAGCGATATCGCGTTCGAAGCTGTCGCCGACTCGAATAGTGGTCAGAACGTAGTCGGAATCAGCGAGGGCTTCACGTCGGCTGGGTGTGGTCTCGACCTTGATGTTGGTGCCGGTGTCGCGTGCGAGCTTGTTTGCGAACTTGCTCATTAGGGCGAGGCGCTCAGGGTCGGTATCCATGAGTGACACGGTCGAATCATTCAACTCGGGCACACAAACAATGTCCTGAAGCAGACGTCGAGCGAATACGACGCTGCCTGCACCAATCAGAGAAATCTTTGCCAAAGTTCTATCCTTACGTCTGCGGACTTGGAGTTCAGGCTGGGTTGCCAGCTAGATACGGCAAGCTAGCACACGATCTCAGACACGACCACAGGTCGAGGGTGCAAAACTAGCTGGCGCCAAGTTCTTTCAAGATCGCAGTGCCACGCTTTATCGCCCGGGCATCAAACGTCGCTTTAGCATCGAACATTCCACCCGAAGCATTGGCGGCGACGAATGTGTTTGAGTGTGGAAGTTCCCGTCGAAACCGACGTGCAAACTTGTTTGGCTGCGGCTTTTCAGTCGAGATGAAGTGAGCGTCGCCTATTCGCATGACTTGGATACCGGCCTCTTCATCGGTTCGAATCGACACCTCGACATTTCGACGCTGAGTCGTATTGGCCGCTCCATTCACAGCCTGAGTAGCCAGCAGGAGTCCCATTGCATTCACGTCCTGCGCAGTTCGCTCAGCGTGTGTCGGTTCGGGATTGTCGTCCCACCAGTCGTAGGGTCGAATATCGTACGAAGGAGCCTGTGAGAAGAGCGTAAGCCCTCCACCGTTTTGCTCAATAGCCCACGACGCGTAGCCCGGATAATCGGCTGTCCACACGGTCAACGGGCCGAGAATAGTCGCAGGGCAGGCGAAATTAACAATTCGAGCTATTCCCGATCCGTCGGATCGGTTTATCGCCAGTACGAAAAGTGCAGCGTTGCCCGGGCGACCAGCACCTGCGGTAAATGTTGAAACGTCGGGAAGCAGTGTTCCGGTCGAACCCATCGACGCTGGTTCCATCGATTGCACAGCAACTCGCACCGCACCGGCCACCTGCTCAGGCAGATAGGCGTTGTAAGCCGCGTACTGAGCGTCTTCACGCCATAGAGGAGGACTGGTGGCGTTGCCGGTAACTGTCAGCCACACAGAGTTGGGATCGACTCCAGCGGCTTCGCCGGCTGCAGTTTTGATGGCGGCGTACAATCCAGACGACAGGCCCCAGAAATCAAGGCTGATGAGAACAACCCTCGTGCCAATTGATTCGAGCACAACGACTCGTGTGAGCAGATCGTCCATGATTCCGGTCGACATGCGAGGGCCGTGCTCAGGACCGTCGATCACAAATCCGACCGGTGGCGTAACTACAGCACGGCCGACTCCCGCCCGGAACAACTCGGGCTCAGTTTTGCCAGCCATTTCGAGGACCATTCGAAAACCTGTCTGCTTGAGTAGCGAATATCAGATAACGATAGTAGCTGTTAGATCGCGCTCGCCGGACTCGAATCTATAGATGACTGCAGCTTGTGGATTATGGCCATGACGGGTGATACGCTCCGCCCCGTGCCCTCTAGCATGGCGGTTCATACTGATCGCAGGAGTTGCCACCATATGGTCGCAAATATGCCCAGTTCTGATCAATTCGAAATATTTAGCGATGAGTTTCGGAGAATTCTGGGCCAGAACTCAACGATGAATCATCTCGCAGATGGTTTGGCTTTTGCCGAGGGTGTTTGCTGGGTTCCACGGCTGAACAAGGTAATAGTCAGCGACATTCCGAACAGTCGCATCGTTAGCTGGAGCGAGTCGGAAGGATTCGGCAGCTACCGGGAACCGTCGGGGCGGGCGAACGGTAACACTGTCGACCATGAAGGGCGGATTATCACCTGCCTCACCCAAGGTCGAGCCGTCATTCGGGAGGAGCTGGACGGAAGTCTCACCACGATTGCTGAGTCGTATGATGGTGGGCTACTGACATCTCCTAATGACGTTGTTGTGAAGTCGGATCGATCGATTTGGTTTACTGACCCTGATTACGGCTATCTCGATTCAACACAGGGTCATGCAGAGTCTCTTGAGCAAGACAGAAATCGCGTGTACCGCGTCGACCCTGACTCTCTAGAAATAACAATGGTTAGTGAGGATTTCGACAAGCCAAACGGCATCGCCTTCTCGCCTGATGAATCGGTGCTATACGTCGGTGATACAGGTCGCACTCACGGAGAGTTTCGTGCGCATCGGCTAATGGCGTTCGATGTGGTCGACGATGGATTGGAGAATCCCAGAATGTTCGCGGATGTCGACCCCGGCATCCCGGACGGATTCAGAGCCGATGTTGACGGAAATATCTGGATATCTACCGGAGATGGCGTCCAGGTGTTCAATCCGAACGGTGACATGCTCGGTAAAATCCACACGCCCGAAGTTGCCGCCAATCTCTCGTTCGGCATGGCCGACAACCAGACCCTTTTTATCGGTGCAACTAGTTCTATCTGGAGCATCGAACTGAACATCGCCGGTGCTACCCGCCCAAACAATTAATAGTTGGAATCAATTACACAATGACTGCAGAATCTAAAATATTTCCAAATCACCGCTCGGCATTGCCACCAGAAGGACTTCTCGAAGGAGTCGAAGTGATCGATGATCGCTTCCTCGATCTGATAGACGTCAACGCAGAAATCTCGAAGCACTACACCGGCTGCGAATGGGCAGAAGGGCCTGTCTACTTTCCGGAAGGTGACTATGTTCTGTGGTCGGACATCCCGAACAATCGAATATTGAAATTCGATGCAGGAACCGGCGATACGACGGTATTTCGCGAGCCGTGCAACAACACGAACGGTCACTTTCGAGATCATCAGGGTCGGCTCGTCTCCTGTGAACACGCCGCGAACCGGATTTCACGAACCGAGCCCGATGGTACAGTGGTTTCTCTTGTCGAAACACTCGACGGCAAACGCCTAAACTCACCGAACGACCTCATCGTGAAGTCAGATGGGACGATCTGGTTTACCGATCCTCCCTACGGTATTCTGTCCGACCGAGAAGGTAACCAGCGCGACTCTGAGCTAGCCGGTAACTACACGTATCGCCTCGATCCCGACACCGGCGATCTATCGGTTGTCGACAAGGTGGGAGATCGCCCCAATGGTCTCGCGTTCTCGCCTGATGAAAAATTGTTCTATCTCGCCGATACAGGCGATCCGAAAGACATCACTGTGTTTGACGTTAGTGAAGATGGCAAAACGCTTTCCAATCGTCGACAGTTCGCAGAGGTTCGACCGGGAGCTTCAGATGGCTTCCGGGTCGATGAACAGGGCAATATCTGGACGAGTGCCCGAGACGGGGTCCAGTGCTACTCACCCGAGGGCGCCCTACTCGGCAAGGTGCTAATTCCCGAGCAGGCAACCGCCAATCTTGCATTTGGCGATAAAGATGGCAAGCGCATCTACATATGTGGCGATACGTCGCTCTACTCGGTTCGAGTGAAGGTCGCAGGTTCCGCCCGTTACTGGTAGTTCGTCAGGGATTCCCTACAGTGCTTGCGGATATTTTACGGACGATAGCGAACGCGCACAGATCTTCGGTGGCGGAATCATCATTTCGCGCCGAGAATGGGTACCATAAATTTTCACCGGAAAACTTTGGGACAGGCTGGCACAAATGAAAGTAGCAATCGGCGCCGACCACGGCGGCTACGAACTCAAATCCGATCTGGCGAAGCTCCTCGAAGGCCTTGGACACGAGGTTGTCGACAAAGGTGCTCATGAGTACGATGCCGAAGATGATTTCCCAGATTTTGCATCACCGGTTGCAGCGGCCGTTCAGTCGGGAGAGGTAGAACGAGGCATCGTCATCTGCGGAAGTGGAGTCGGTGCAGCGATCGCCGCCAACAAGTACCCCGGCGTACGTGCAGGGTTGACCCACGACACCTATTCAGCAGCTCAAGGTGTTCGCCACGACGATATGAACGTGATGTGCCTAGGCGCCCGGGTGATCGGTGTAGCACTCGCAGAGGATCTCGTGAAGTCGTTCATGGGAGCTAAGCTTGAGGCGAACGAACCACGATTCCTACGTCGACTCGAAAAGGTCACCGCAATCGAAAACGATCAGATTTCTAGAAGTTAGTTCGAGAACGATTTACCAAACGGGAAACTCATGAACAATATTCGGAAGGCGTTGGAGAACGGTCAGTCGATCTGGCTTGACTCGATTAGCAGGGACATGCTTCGGTCGGGTGAGTTGCAAAAATTCATCGACTTGGGTGTCACTGGAGTGACATCCAACCCGTCGATCTTCGACAAGGCGCTTGCCGATAGCGATACCTACGACGAGTCACTTCTTGAATATGCCAAAGATGGTGCCGACCGCCAGACAATATTTGAGCGGCTAGCTGTCGACGATATCCGCGATGCCGCCGATGTGCTGCGACCTGTCTACGACAATGCAAGCATGCGTGACGGATTCGTTAGCATCGAGGTGTCACCAAATCTCGCCAATGACACCGATGGAACCGTGACCGAGGCGCGTCGCCTATGGGCTGCGATCGATCGCCCCAATGTGATGATCAAAGTACCCGGGACCCCAGCTGGTGTACCGGCAATCAAGACGCTTATTTCTGAGGGTATAAACGTAAACGTCACGCTGCTGTTCTCTCTCAACGCGTACGTTGCGGCAGCGAACGCATTTATCGAAGGGTTGTCCGAATTCGCACAGTCTGGGCGAGGTATTCCGGCCACTGTGGCGTCGGTTGCATCGTTCTTCGTAAGCCGAGTCGATACATCGGTCGATACCGCACTTCCGGACGACCACGAGCTAAGAGGAAAGATCGGTGCGGCAAACGCCAAGGTCGCTTACGCAAAATTCGATGAGCTGTTCGACCGGAATCTCGACGGGGGCGGGAACTTTTTCCCACTTCACTCAACTGGAGCACAGGTTCAACGACCACTGTGGGCGTCGACTGGCGTGAAGAACCCCGACTATCCCGACACTCTTTATGTTGATGGCCTGATGGGTCCCGACACCGTGAACACAGTCCCGGAAGCAACCTTGGCCGCCTTCAGCGATCACGGTACCCCCGGCAAGGCACTAACCGAAGGCATCGAGGAAGCTCGAGCCCAGCTGGCTGCTCTTGCCGATGCAGGTGTTTCGATCGATTCGATAACTGATGATCTTCTCGAGGCCGGTGTTGCTGCGTTTGCTGATTCGTATGAGTCGCTGCTTGGCCGCATTGACGAAAAACTGGCAGCGCTTAAAGCGTAACCCTGTATCGATCCAAGTTCTCAGATCTACGGGAAAGGCGAACGAATGGCCAGTCACCCAATTGAGTCGACAGCTGGGGCGCTACAACGTCTGATAGGTGATTCCTTCGCTACTAGATTATGGCAGCGCGACTCGTCGCTGTGGCCGGATCCTTCACCCGGTGGTGACCCTGCTGACCAGGCACTCGGCTGGCTGGATCTTCCGTTGAGGGTGGCGGGGTTGGCTGAGCAATTTGCGAGTCTCTCCTCCCAGCTGGCAACCGATGGTTTTACCGATGTTGTAGTGCTCGGAATGGGTGGCAGCAGCATGACTTCGTTGACTCTAAGCAGTTTGTATGCTGGACAATCGAAGCGGACGATTCGCCTGCACGCCCTCGACACGGTAAATCCAACTTCGATCTCTCACATCACTACCAAGCTCAACCTGAACAAGACGCTTTTCTTTGTTTCCAGTAAGTCAGGAACTACGGTCGAGCCACTGAGTTTGGAGGCTCACTTCAGATCGGCACTGGCGGATGGCGAAGCAGGGTCGGCCAACCGTCGGAATTTCATAGCACTTACCGATCCTGGCACTCCGCTTTCGGAGCGGGCGAGGGCGGGTGAATTCGGGACGTGGGTTTCGACACCGAAAGATGTTGGGGGAAGATTTTCAGCATTGAGCGCATTCGGGATGATGCCCGCAGCTGCTACCGGCATCAATATTCGCAATTTCGCAGATTCGGCAGCTCGAGTGGCACAATGCTGTCAGACCGATTCGATTGAGAATCCGGGTCTTGAGCTTGGTGCGTTCCTCGGCGCGAATGCGCTGGCTGGTCGAGACAAGGTCACGTTGCTGACAACGCCTGAGTACTCGACATTTGGGATGTGGGTGGACCAGTTACTTGCCGAATCAACCGGAAAAAACGGCAAAGGGTTGGTTCCTGTCACAGGCGAACCGGCTCTCGAAACGGGGATGTACGGAAGCGACCGCCAGTTCGTGATTTTTGACACTGACGACGGTCAGGGGGATCTAAAACGCAGAGCAGCGGAACTTGAAGCTGCCGGACATTCTGTGTTGACACTCACCCCGCTCACCTCTGAAAAACATGAAATAGCTGGCGAGTTTTTCCGTTGGCAGTTTGCGATCGCGGCTGCATCTTCCCTGATGGATATTTATCCCTTTGACCAACCCGACGTGGAAATGGCAAAGGTGAAATCGAGAGAACTTCTTTCAAATCCGACTTCCGATATCGATGCAACATCCTTTGCAAAAGCCTTCGATGCTTTGTCCAGCGCAAAGCCGCCGTCCTACGTTGCTCTCATCGCCTTCCTGCCTGAATCGCCAGAGCTCACAGCTTCATTCTCCGCGCTAAGAAAAGCCATATCGAGCAAGACCGGTATGGCGACGACATTTGGGTATGGTCCTCGATACCTACACTCCACAGGACAGCTTTACAAAGGCGGCCCCCAGAACGCTATGGTTCTGGGCTTCGTATCAGGGAAATACGATGATCTTGCCGTACCGGGGGAGGGATACTCTTTCGGTGAGTTGACCGCAGCACAGGCAGGCGGTGATTTCTTGGTAATGAAAGATGGCGGACAATCGGTTCTCCCTCTCGAGATTGGGAACGACCCGGCCGCAGAGATCGAAGCCGCTACGCAGGAACTGATTGGATAGAACGGCCCCCAGAATACGGAGACCTTCACACGACTAGCTCGACAAACAGCATTAACCCAGTTTTTTTCATCGCCCTCGACGATCGAGTTAATTTCTGCTCGGATGTCCTCGACATCTCAGGCGACCCGGCGGCAGCCGACCGGGAGCAGGCGGCGAATCTCAAGCGCATCGTGTTCGACGGCATCACAACTGCGATAGAGCGCGGCATTGCAAAATCGAACATTGCGCTGTGGGCCGACAGCGATCTCGGCGAATCTGTACTTCTGCGTGCCAAGGCGATGTCACTGATCACAGCTTCATCACCGGGTAACGGCGCACACTATCTGGGCAAACTCAACGTCGACTACACAGCGGTTCAGCTGAGTTTCAACACGGATGACCCCGAGGATGCTCGTAAGGAGCTGCTCGAACGTCTGAAGATAGTCTCGGACAAGGCAAGAATTGAGTCGATACCGCTGATGATCGAGCTGGACGTTGTTCCCACGACAGCACAGATAGATATGTACGGCAACTTTGCGGACGCTCGTTCGATAATGCTATTGACCGCAATCCAGCGGCTACAGGATGCCGGGGTTGATCCAGCTGTCTGGGCGATCGAACCACCGTCGGACGATGTGTTCACCGCAGCGATTGCCGCTCAAGCAAATCTTGATGACCGCTCGAGCAAATTGCTCTTGGTGATTTCTGGTCAGCTGGTCACTGGCCAGATTGGCTCAGAAATACGCGACACCGAAAAACAAGTGATCCGTGTTGCTGCTCGAACCCTTGGAATCGCCGGAGTACTTATCGGTCCCGGTGCCTATTACCGGCATTTGGTGCAGTTTCACGAAGGCGTGATAAAGCGTGAAGAGGCTGTCGATGTAATCGCCGAGCATTTAGGCGACATCAGCAACATCTTCGAGAACTCTCGTACGGCTTCAGAGGTTCTGTAGACAACACCAGATGCCCGAACAGTCAGCACTTGATAACCGGATCAGTGCGTTCATTTTTGATCTGGATGGAACGCTCGTCGAGACCGAACGACTCAAAGCGCAATCGTATGCAGTCGTCGTCGGTAATTTGACCGGATCGGGTATACCCGATCACCGAGCGATCGAACTGTACGAACGGATTGTTGGTTCGACCGATGAGATGGTCTGCCGCCAGATGCTCGACGAGTTCGAAATCGGTGAAGGCCTCGAAACTGTAGACGGTGAACTGTGGAAGCATATTCATCAAATCCGTATGGATGAATACCGTGGAAATCACGGCGCTCCTGGCCAACTTCGAGCGAACGTCTACCAGCACAACATCGATCTGTTACGCATACAGAAAGCGAAGGGCAGAACCGTTTCCGTCGCTACGTCGTCGTTTAGCGACGAAGCCAAGCGAGTGCTCGACGCATTGGGGTTACGGGTGCTGCTGGACGATATAGTCGGCCGAGATTCTGTAACAAACCCGAAACCAGATCCCGAGATTTACCTTCTGGCAATGGAACGCCTTGGCATGGCTCCCGAGCAGGTCATAATTATCGAAGATTCGCCGATTGGCACGAAGGCAGCAATCGACTCAGGAGCAGCATGGATCTGCGTCAGCACGCCGTTTTCTCGCCAGGCTGTTGAGTCATCTTCATGGCTAGACAAGCGCTGGGTCGTGCATGATCGAGCTAAACTCGATGAAGTTGTTAAGCTCAGAATCGAATCGATAGAAGAAACCGGATAGCACTGATCGCCCACAAGTGAACTGTGGGTCGACTCAGACACAACGGAGCACTTGAATGAAACTCGGGATGATTGGCGTCGGCCGCATGGGCGGCAACATGACGGAGCGGCTGCTAAACGACGGGCACGAGGTGGTGGTATTCGACCCCGACTCAGCGGCCGTTAATTCGCTCGTTTCAAAAGGCGCTTCTGCTTCCAGTTCACTTGCTGACGTTGTTGGTCAGCTCAATGCGCCTCGCACCGTTTGGGTGATGGTGCCTTCAGGAGATATTACAGAGCAGGCCGTGAATGGTCTTGTCGAGCTTCTTGATACCGGAGACACGGTGATCGACGGGGGCAACTCGAACTACAAAGAGTCGCAACGCAGAGCCGAGCACGCTGTTGCACGTGGCGTCGACTTCCTTGACTCAGGCACCAGCGGAGGTGTTTGGGGACTCGCCAATGGCTACTGTCTGACGGTAGGGGGAAGTCGTGAGGCTTACGACCGCAATCGGCCAATATTCAAGACTCTCGCACCGGACGATTCCGACGGCAATCTCTATGTTGGGCCAAGCGGATCGGGCCACTATGTGAAGATGATCCATAACGGGATCGAGTATGGCCTGATGCAGGCATATGCAGAAGGATTTGAGCTTCTAGCGGCCAAGGAAGACTTCAATCTCGATCTTGGGTCTATCGCTGAAAACTGGACGCGGGGAAGCGTGATTCGTTCGTGGCTTCTCGATCTGACTGTCGATGAGCTGAAGAAGGATCCGAGACTGGATGCTCTTAGTTCGTATGTCGAAGATTCTGGCGAGGGTCGGTGGACCGTTGATGCGTCGGTCGAGTTAGGAGTTCCTGCTCCTGTCATCACGTCAGCGCTGCAAATGCGCTTCCGATCGCGACAGGACAACCCGTTAGGCGGTAGGATGCTGGCAGCGATGCGTAACGGCTTCGGCGGTCACGCAGTAAAGAAATCGACCGATTAGGCCGAGCGGGCCGAGCGAGCAGGAAGGAATACCAGTGGTGAAAAACGAGTACCCATCTCCTCCCCACTATCCGCTGCTCAACACGCGGATGATGACAGCGAGAGAACTGCGCGAAATTCTTGAAGATCTGTGGCAGTGGGTTCACGAAGCCGAGATGGCTCATGAAGATATCGCACCTGATGACCAGTTAATTCTCGAGATTCGACAACAGATGGGTGTGATTATCTCGGAACGGGTTGAGCGTCACTCGGACGAGACCGGCCGTACCGCTGAGTAGGTAATTTCAGGCGGTTGGCGTTCGGTGCGCCGATTCAACCCAGAAGCTTTGAATACAGTTCAGACTGGCGATAGCGAGCGTCTTCGTAGATGCCGGCACTCGCTATGTTTGGCTCGTAGGTTTCGGCGATCTGGGCAGGATATGTGTCCAGAGAATCCCAGATGCCAAGCGCATTCAGAGCAAGCACCGCAGTCCCTCGGCTGGTGTCTTGCTGCTCTGCAGACACGCTGACCGATAAGCCAAGCACATCAGCCATCGTCTGGAGCCACCATGGCGAGTTCTGAATAGCGCCCCCGCTTGCGATCATTTGGTATCCGGAGTTCAGACCGGGCAGCAGCAAATCGCCGACCATGGCAAATCGATATGCCACCGATTCAAGCATGGCTTGAAGGATTTCGATGGGTGTTGTGGAGACCTTAATACCGTCCAGCACGCCGGTGGCTGAAGTCGACCAACCTGTCGCACGTTCTCCTGCGATAAACGGCAATACGTTGATACCGTGAGCCGCCGGTTCGAGCTTTTCTAACTCGTCGTTAAGAATCTCAATTGAAGGCAATCGAAGATTGTCGAGTGCCCACTGAACGACGTTTCCACCTTCAGAGAATGAGCCACCAAGCAGTGTCCGATCGGCGCCCAAGCGGTACGCCCACAGTCCGGTCGGCACATCGGGGGCAGGGCCTTCGTTCAGTACCCGCATCGCGCCGGTTGTTCCGACCGTGAGAGCAACTTTCGTTTCGTCCACGCATCCGGTGCCTACGTTTACGGCCGCACCATCACCTACTGCGAGTAGAAACGGCAGCTCGGCGAGAGCAGGCCATCGTAGGGCGAACTCTGGCGTTAGGTCCGTCTCGGCGTCGTTCCAAGGAGCAAGTTCGGGAAGATTCTCAGCGTTGATTCCGAGTCGATCCAGAAGCAGGTGATCCCACTCGAGATCGTGTCGATTCAACAGTCCACTCCACGATGAAACGCAGTAGCTGGCCTTCACATCGGTTCGACCAAACCATTTAGAGAAGATGTAGGTCGAGACGTCTACGTACTTATCGATCTGGCTGGCGATGTCGGGCTGCGTTCGCTTTAACCATCTGATTCGCCCCGGCAGGTACGACGTGTGCTGCATCACGCCGGTGCGGTCGTAAATAATCGGCACGTTCAATTCGGTGCGCAGGCGGTCGACGTCGGGAGCAGATCGGGTATCGGCGTAGGTGTAGACAGGGGTTAACGCGTCGCCGTTCTTGTCCACGCCAAGGACAGTACTCGACATGCAATCGAACCCAACCCCGATGATATCCGATACGATCTCACCCGCCTTTGCCAGAACCGTATCGATAGCGCTTTCTACCGCTCGCAGGATCTGGTCGGCATCCTCCTCAGACGTGCCGTCTGATGCGACAGTTTGGGCATGTGCAACCGCTGCCTCGACACCAGTGACACTACGTGCATGCGAGTCGAACAACCCGGCTTTCACCGACGAACTGCCGATGTCGACAGCTAACACAAACGGTGATTCGTAGTTGATCATTTTTCGAGTTTCGTGATTTTGGCTTGATTCAAAAGGCTCAGGAAACCAGATATTTTTCGACCAGTGACTGGTCTATCTCTATTCCGAGTCCAGGCTTGTCAGTCACTTCAAAGTATCCGTTAGTTGGACCGTAGTTCTCTGCAGTAATTGCATTCTTGTAGGCATTCGCCTCGTGACTGTGTTCCATGATCATAAAGTTAGAGCACGATGCCGAGTACTCAACTGTCGACGCGACCGAGAGAATTCCGCCCCCCCCAACGTGGGGTGCGACCGGGATGTTGTAGGTGTCGGCAATCGTTCCGATTCGGTGGCCTTCGGTAATGCCTGTGCGGGCGATGTCGTGCATCACAATGTCGTAAGCGCGTCGTTCGAACGCCTCACGCATTTCGTATCGGGTCCGACTCCACTCACCAATGGCAACCGCCATATCAAGCGCTTCAGAAAGCACCGCTGCGCCGGGTATGTCTTCCGGAAAGATCGGTGATTCAAGCCAGGTGAAATCGAGTTTTTCGAGTTCGCGCCCGAGCTTGATTGCGCTTGTTACCGACTGGCGCATGTGCGTATCGCACATCAACATGATCTTCGGTCCAATTCGCTTTCGAACTGCTCGGGCTATTTCCGCAACGCCATCGGCATCGAGAAGAAGGTGAAGTTTTAGAGCCTGGTAGCCGTAGCCGACATGCTCCTCGGCTAGGTCGGCGACGTTATCAGGATCAGTTCCCCCAATACCTGCATAAAGCTTGATTTTGTCGCGATAGCGCCCGCCAGCAAGCTTATGCACCGGCTTACCCGTCGCCTTGCCAACGATATCCCAGAGCGCAATGTCGGTGCCGCCGATGGCATCGATGTAGAAGCCGGTTGGGTGTCCTCGTTCGCGCATGGCGCCGTAATTTCGAGTCCAAATCGCCTCGATGTCGAACGGATCACGCCCCATGATCAGCGGTCGCACCAGGTTATCGACAATAGTCTTCGTCGTAGTCGGCGAAACCGGTGACTGTGCCTCACCCCACCCAACGATGCCCGTATCGGTTTCGATCTTGATGACGGTCGTTTCGTGGTGCTTCGAGTAGATCGAAGTGAACACTTCTTTATCGACGAAGTAGTCGCCGTAATCGATCACCGCTGGTCGTTCTTTGCCTTCGTCGGCCTTGTCTCGCGTAACCTGAATCGGAAAGGCGGTAATTTCTTTGATCTTCAAGTCGTTGTTGTGTCTTTCTATCTGGAACCAATTGGGCGGGGCTATTCGGCCTGCATTTTCTCAGGGGTCATCATCTCGTAAAACTCGATGTAGTTGCTGATCATGTGCTCTCGAATCTTCGCGCCAAAAACTGATGCTTCTGGCCCAGACTTGGCTTCTTCGCAGTACGGCGATCCAATTGTTTCGTCGGTCCACTGCATGTACACGCGGTTGCTATCGCCGGGCAACGTACCACCGTTGAAGTAAATTGTCACTTTCGACCGCTGACCAGCCGCCGTGTAAGCATCACCTTGCTGCTGCATTAGAGATGCCACCATCCTCGCCGTGCCGGGTTCTACGTCATGCACACGTCGAATTACGTACATTGGAAGCTCCTTCAGGGCTGTTGAAATATTTGCTACAAAGTCATCATCTAACGTCGTAAGAAAAGGCCTTGGCGGGATGACTTCAAGGTAGACGTGGACAAAATACAGCCTGAATCGGCAGGTCGTAAATGGCCACTCATCCAATCGTGATATCGAACCGGTGACGTTTGCGGCTATTATTAGACGATTGTCGACAACTATATTCCGAACGAATTAGCAGTTTGTTCGGCTGGAGCAGTGGATGAAGATCGGCGCGCCAAGGGAGTCAGACCCCAACGAAAACCGCGTGGCACTTGTGCCAGAGACGGTCGAGCGTCTCGTCAAAGCGGGTCACGAGATATTTATTGAGGAAGGCGCGGGAACCATCGCTGGATTTCCAGACTCCGCTTACTCTGAGGCCGGTGCTAAAACCGCCTCAGCTACCGAGATAGCCGGTTCCGTCGATATATTCGTTCACGTGCAACCGCCAACCTCAGACGAAATTGGTTCCCTGAAAAAGGGGAGCATCGTAGTTAGCACCCTGAATGCTAGGACGAATCCGTCGGGCGTTGCGGCACTTGCATCTGCCGGTGCAACCGCTCTGGCGATGGAGCTGGTGCCTCGAATCGCTCGAGCGCAACGCATGGACGTTCTATCGTCGCAGGCATCTATCGCCGGGTACAAGGCAGCACTTCTCGCAGCCAACTCTCTCGGCAAATACCTTCCCATGATGATGACCGCCGCGGGAACTATCCCACCGGGCAAGATACTCGTACTTGGAGCCGGAGTTGCTGGTCTCCAGGCAATCGCAACCTCACGTCGACTGGGTGCTGTTGTCGAGGCCTTCGACGTTCGGGTCGCTGCTGGTGAGCAGGTCGAAAGTCTTGGAGCAACATTCATCCAGCCACCCGCAGCGGAAGATGCCGAGGGCGCAGGCGGATATGCAAGAGAACAGACCGAAGACGAACAGGCCGCTCAGCGTGAGTTCCTGAAAGAGCACATTGCTGAGGCCGATGCGGTAATTACAACGGCTGCAATTCCGGGACGCCCTGCCCCACTTCTGATGACGGAAGACATGGTGGCCGTGATGAAGCCGGGAAGTGTTGTTATCGACCTCGCAGCGGAGTCGGGTGGAAACGTTGCAGGAACGGTTGCAGGCGAAATCGTCAACAAAAATGGCGTAGCAATAAACGGGCCCGTGAACGTACCTAGCTCAATGCCGTTCGATGCAAGTCAGCTTTATTCAAGAAACGTCATGGCGCTCTTCGACCTGATTATCGACAAGAAAGAAGGCACGCTGAATCTTGATTTTGAGGATGAAGTCATTGAATCGATGTGTGTCGCTCACGAAGGTGAAGCTCGGCACGGGTTGGGTGAATAGCGAGATGAACAAAGTATTTTTCACCAATACCGAACCGAAAAAGGGAGCTTCAGAGTAAATGTTTGACGCCGAAGCGCTAATCATTGCGCTAACAGTGTTCGTACTTGCGATATTTATCGGGTACGAAGTAATTACAAAAGTGCCGCCAACGCTGCACACCCCGCTTATGTCGGGCTCGAATGCTATCTCGGGCATCGTAATCGTTGGCGCCCTGCTGGTAGCAGGACAGGCTGAGGGCGTGCTTGGTCAGATTCTTGGCGCAGTCGCAATCGGACTCGCGATGATCAACGTTGTCGGTGGCTTCATGGTTACCGACAGGATGCTCAAAATGTTCAAGCGAAGCGGCGACCGCTCATGAGCACCGAAGCACTTTTAGACGTCAACACCACGAGTCTTGCGTACATTTTCACAGCGATTCTGTTCATTGTTGGCCTGAAAAGACTTGGTTCACCTGCTACAGCTCGTAGCGGTAACCGGTTGAGCTCGCTTGCCATGCTTGTCGCCGTTCTGGCAACCGTCCTTGGTAACGATCTGATGTCGTGGGAATGGATCATCGGTGGAGCTCTTGTTGGTTCCGCTGTCGGTGCGTTCTCTGCCCGAAAAATCGCAATGACCGATATGCCGCAACTCGTGGCTGTCTTTAATGGATTTGGTGGAGCGGCCTCGGCTGTTGTTGCTGCTGCCGAACTGGTTCGCTTGATCAACGCTGGAGACGAGATCGCTGAACACGTTTCGATTACGATCATGGCTTCGGTCATTGTCGGTAGCGTAACGCTTACCGGTAGCTTTATTGCTTACGGAAAGCTCCAGGGAATAATTTCAACTCGCCCGCTGCTGCTGCCGATTCGAAATGTGATCAACGTTGCGTTATTGTTCGGCATGATCGCATCGACGGTCTGGCTGGTTATTGATCCGTCGCTCACACCGTTCCTGATCGCCGGCACAATTGCGCTTGCGTTGGGAATTCTGGTTGTGATTCCGATTGGTGGCGCCGACATGCCGGTGGTTATCGCCCTACTGAACTCATATTCGGGTATTGCTGGCGCGGCTACTGGTTTCGTGCTCGGCAACACCGTATTGATCATCGCTGGCTCGCTTGTTGGTGCATCTGGACTCATCCTTACGAGGATCATGACTAAGGCGATGAACCGATCGCTGGCGAACGTAATGCTCGGTGGGTTTGGTGTTGAAGACGGCGCTTCGACAGGTGGCGAGGAAGAGACTCGCCCGATCCGATCGATTCAGGCTGATGATGCAGCAATGATGCTTGCGTACGCTCAGTCGGTGATCTTCGTACCGGGCTATGGCCTCGCCGTTGCCCAGGCTCAGCATCAGGTTCGTGAGCTGGCTGATCTGTTGAAGGAAAAGGGAATCAGCGTTCGATATGCAATTCATCCTGTAGCGGGTCGAATGCCGGGTCACATGAACGTATTGCTCGCTGAGGCGAATGTACCTTATGACGAGTTGAAGGACCTTGATGAAATCAACGGTGAGTTCTCACGAACCGATGTTGCAGTTGTGATTGGTGCAAATGACGTTACTAACCCGTCTGCACGCACTGACCGGACGAGCCCGATCTACGGCATGCCGATTCTGAACGTTGACGCGGCACAGTCGGTCATCATGATGAAACGAGGAATGTCGGCCGGTTTCGCCGGGGTTCAGAACGAGCTGTTTTTCCTCGACAAGACGATGATGCTCTTCGGCGACGCCAAGACATCGGTCGAGGGCATTGTGTCTGAGATCAAGGACCTGTAGAAAGTTCGAAAGGAAATCTGAAAAGGCCCCAGGAACTGTTTTCCGGAGCCTTTTCGCGTTTGGCTGGGATAGCATCCGAATCCACCACAACCCGATTTCCCGAGCGATGTCATCGGAGTCGAGGAATCTGGTGTGGGTGCGCGTTGTTTATTCGTCGATATGTTCTTTCCAGCGTCCGGGATACTGAATCAAGTTCAGCATGACGGCTTTCCGGTCGCTTCAACGTAGACGAAGATTCTGTCGCCAATTTCTCCACCTATCCCAGCCCTCTCGACGTTGAAGAAGAGCGATCTTCGCCGTCATCGAATGGAACTTCAATTGGCAATTGCCCGCGGATTTCAACTTTATCTGCGTGGAAATACACTTCAGTCGAAGTCCGAATCATGATCTCTTGGAGAGCGTCGGTTGGGTCTGAGGAGTCACTGATATACCCGAGCGGCACCGGCCCTCTGAAATCCTGTGGCTTCCCCTGTTTGCCATATTGCGGGGTTGAGGTTCAATCGACCCATCGGAATACCTATTTTAGCTTTACGTTCAGCGATCATCGACGCGGTTTAGGGCTGACTAGGTGCCAATTGGCATTGGCATATCGACTCCGTGTTCTTCACTTACGATCTGCATGTTCTTCCACGCGGCTGACTCCAGCGGTAGTAAACCGGAAGATCGCAGTTCGGCCATTCGTTTTTGACCGCGTTCACCGGCGTAGTAGATTTCGTCGACATCGGATTTCTTGTCGCCGGATTTGATTCGGACAATCTCTGAGTCCATGTTCGCTTTGAATTTCTCTATCGGCTGAAACTGGGCCGGGTCTAGAAGCCAGATGAAGTGACCCCATTGGTTATCGCCGATAATGTTGGCGAAGATGTCGACCATCATCGCCAGCCCATAGCCTTTTACTCCGGCCATTGGTAGCACCATGCTCGAACCTATCTTGAAATCCGCAGCGTCGGTAAGCGGGGTGCCATCAGCGTGTTCGACCAAGCCTTCGGGAATGGTCTCGCCGTTACGTCCGGCTTCGATGACTTTCGCTCCAGCTATGGCGCTGGTGGACATATCGAGCAAAAACGGCAGGTGCTTTCCAGCGGGCGCGGCATATGCCAACGGATTTGTTCCGAACTTGCCTGTGAGCCCGCCAGTGGGTGGCACAAACGGAAATTGGAAACCACTGCAAACAAATGCTATGAGGTCTTCCTCGACCAACCGTTGCGCGAATGGTGCGAGGGCTATCAGGTTTGCGGTGTTGACTACGTTCGCCGCCGCCATGCCGTGATTTTTGGCCTTGATGATGCTGCGATCGACAGCTTCGTTCATAGGCAGAACCCCGCATGCCCCATCACCGTCAATCGTTGTGATCAGGGACGTATCGAGAACGATTTTGGTACTGGGATTCACGTTCATCTTCGGGTATGCAGTATCTCGAGTGTGCCAGTTGATCAAGTCGAGGAAGAAGAATAAACCATGGGACGGATGCCCACGAAGTTCGCCATCGAGTATGACTTCGGCGATCTGGGTGGCGTTGTCGGCTGGCATTCCGATGCCGTGAAGGGAGGATTCCATAAATTCGGTGGCGTCGGATATCGAGATTGTCGGCAATGTTTCGGTCCAGTCCAGATCAACATGTAATACAAAATACGAGTAAAGAACTCACAGAAACTGGAATATATAACACCTTTTTTACTTTTATTAAGTTAATTTGTCGTGAACTGGCATAAATACAACGATGTCATAACGTCGCCGCCCGCAACATCACCGGCAGCCCGATTGGCAAAGCTTTGCTCGACATGTCCGTCGTCTGGGCTGAGCTCGAACATGAGCTAATCCGCTCCGTTCACCGTGTGCCTCACTCCGCTGGTAATCGGGTAGATCCGTGGTCAATCATCCATGCACGGCTTTGGAAGCGGCACTACAAGCGAGATCGCTAGACGTCCTGTTCCTCTCCTGTTGGGAGAGGGGGCAATGCACCCCTAAAACGCTTCGCGCAGGTTATCGGGTGGGGTACGGAAATCTTTATTCCACAAGCCTTCAACGTGGTAGCGGGGCTGCCAACCGAGAACTCGTTTTGTCTTTTCGTTGTTGAACTTACCGTGAGGTAGATCTGGCAACACAAAGAACGTCTCGCAGCGGGTCGCCAACCGTTCCTCTGGAACCTCGACTGCGGCCTGAACAGCTGTACCGCAGTCTTGCCAGGCCGTGGAGTACGGCACCATATCCTGATGGGGAACCACAGGAGCCTCGGGTCCACCGAGATTCCACGAGTGCTTCATGTTGTAGTACAGCAGCGTGATTACCTGAATGCCGTGCCGCTTGCTGAACACTCGGCACACTTCTTGCCCAAGCGCCTTTGTGTGAGCATACAGGCGTGTTCCTGGAGCCGGTGGCATATCCGGGTTCAAATCGAAATCCCACTCCTCATACTGCTGCCCAGCCATTTGGTAGTGCGGCCCGGTCGTGATGACTCGCTTGATGCGGTGTTCGCGAGCAGCGGTCATCATCGCAAAATTGCCCAGCGTGTTCACATCGAAAGCAAGCTGACGATCGGGTCGCAAGACCGATAGATTCACGATCACATCCATGCCTTTAGCGGCTTTCACAACGCCGTCGACGTCGTCGGCTGAAAGCTTTAGGTACTCACCCTGATAATCAACACGTGGCTCGTTGATATCAGTGAGCAAGATGTCGTGGCGTTCTTTCATTGCGGATACGGCCCAGGGTCCAAGCATGCCGTTTCCACCGAGTATCAAAATCTTCATGATGTGAGCCTCTCAGCTATTCCCGGCAGTAATTTTGCAGCCGTATTGGTGATGAATCGTTGATGTTCGACCGGCGACTGAACATGCACGTCCTGCCACTGTCCAAGCCCCTCACTGACGAGGGTTTCTGCAACCGCAGCGCCGATCAGTTCGTGTGATATTGCAGCTGAGTCACTTGATTCGGCAGCGTTGCTGTCGACAAACGGCCATCCGAGCCTGAGATTCACAACTTGAATTAAGCGGTCTCGTGCGAACTCTTTGCATACGTATTCGGTCATGTGAGCGGCAAGTAGAACCGTATCTTCCGCAGGTGGGTCGGTTCGCCACTTCTCGGTAACGACCAGGTTCTCTTCGTGATCCTCGTACAAGCGCAGTGTGCTGATGTTTACGAAACGCTTCACACCCGCATCGGACGCCGCCTGCAGCAGGTTGTACATCCGTCTCATGTGGTAATCCATCAGATGAGTGGCGGAGCCTGCTTGCCCTTCGTACCCAATGTTGACGATTGCATCGATGCCTGACACAAGTTCATCGGTTTCCGATCCGTGACCAAGCTCGTTGCCAACGATGTCGCCACTTGCGCTCGACAGCAGATCGGTCAGCCTAAGCGAGTGCGGTCCGTTGAGGGCGTCTGCAATGATCTGCGCTGTCGCAGAGGCGGCGGACGTTATCAGCACGTTCAATATTTAACTCCACTTGTTGGGTTCTGTTGTGGGTGAACTTCTCGATTCAACCCGATGGGAGGTTGGGGTTCGTAGATACTAACGCCATGAAGTTGATTTGGATTCCAAATCTAGTCCAAATAATGCGTTACAAGCCGCTGTTGGTTATCTTCGCCATCGCTTTGTTGGCGATCCTTGGATGTGCACAGTAAGACACGACCGAAGTCGAAGCATCGAACGCACCCGACTCTTTGGTTTGCCCAGACTGCGACCTAGTCGATGTCATCGGCGTGAAGGATGCGAACACACTTACTACTTCGATTGGAGTAGTTCAGATGTACCGTGCGTACGTGCTCGATCAGTCGAGTGATTGTGCATAGATAGCGCTCTCGCGCCTTAAAAACTTCGCAGGCAAGTCCGTGCGAGTCGAGACCGGGCCGATCGACACAATTCGTAATGTTTTTAAACGACTATCACGTGTACACCGAGGATGGTCGTTCAATCGAAGAATTGCTGATCGAAGAAGGCCTCGCTCTTGTCTAGAGTCAGGATGGGCAGCATCTCGGCTGGTTTATTCATTTAGACTCTGTCGCAAAAGAGCAAGGAAGTGGCTGTCTCTGGCACAATTATCAGGCGTTTCAGCGGGGTGAACCAAACGATTTCCGTGTTCCGGGACTAACTTACCTCGAATCCAGGTCCTGAAGCACGTCGACGGCGTAACTCGCACTCGGCCCGCCCAGTTCACCAACATTTCCCCTGTACTCTTTAAGAATTATGTTTATACGTGAAAACATGCTCCTGACAATCGCACTGCTTGTGGCGGCCGTGGCCGCAACCGCATTGGCATGCGGATCGAGCGATAGCGATGAAGACGTTTTTCTTCAAGTCAGCGATCCTGGCCGTGTTTTTAGTCTGGCCGATCTAATTGCTACCCCATACAAAGAAGTCAGTAACTACTCCACCGAAGGACTTCCCGGCGCTACAGATGTCAGTTTTGGGTTTATGAAGGTAAGCGGCGGCGATCCATACGACTACGAGGTCAGGTTTTACATATCACACGAGACGGCTGTCGACGAAGGAACCACCATGGCCATCGAAGGTTCTGGTCCAGATGCGATTCTGAGCGATGATGATGCTACCTACAAGGAAGGCATCAAAAATCGCAGGACGATCATCGGAGGTGGAGTTGGCGGAGGTGCCCGTAGTGGCATTGGCCCAAAGTTCGGCTCTTACGCAATTTTTGGGAATATCGTGATGCTGTGTCAGGGATCGGATATAGAAACATCACAACAGCGTTGCGGCTTGTTGCAGAAAGAGCTGTTACCCAGTGCAAAAGTTTCGTAGTCGGTCTGCGTTTTCAATTTCGATCTTTCTTTTACTGCTGCTCATGACATTTACAGCATGTGGTCCGGGATCATCAGGCGCACCTGACTCTGAAGCACTAGTTAAAGTTTCTGACTTTGGCCGCGTATTCTCGATTGACGATGTGCTGACTACAGGCTGGAAACGCAACAAGACTTACGATGTTGAAGGCCTTGATGACGCCAAAGAAGCGTACGCCGGATTTTGGACACCACCTGAACTCGATCCGCTCGACTACGAGATTCGCATCTACCCCGACCACAGGACAGCCGTAGATTCCGGCACACCTTTTGCCGAAGAGGCATCGGGCGAGGGCGCATCACTAACAGTCGACGATGCAATGTGGGACGAAGGAGTACGAAATCGACGAATGATGGTTGGACCTGGTAGTGGAACGCAAACCTCTAGATATGGCGATTTCGTAATACTGAGTAATCTGGTCATTCTGTGTCAGGGACGTAATTCGGAACAGGCACTTGATCACTGCGCACCATTCGTAGCCCTATTACGTGGTAAAGGTGCATAATTACGCTAGCAATCGTTCGGTGAACATTTACGACCGTCATTTTTGAAAATCAACTGAGTGACTGACGAGTTGTAGAGACGTATATTTGGCGCACCCACTATTCAACTCATTTTCATCGCTTGAGAACGGTGAGGTTCGACCACACGATAGGGAGCTTTAATATGAGACAGGCAAACAGTAGCAGGGCACGGCTGCTGATTCTGTTGTTAGCTATTGCAGCGTTATCGATCACTGCCGTCGCTTGTGGCGGTGATAGTGACGATGTCAGCTCGTCATCTGACGGCCCGATAGCGAAAATTGATACGACCGAGCGGATCTATACCGCTGACGACATCATCAATGCCACCAACTTCAAACACAACGACGATTACGACGTCGAAGGACTCGATGGTGCCATTGCGGCAATCTACGGGTTCTATGGAGTCGACCCTTACAACCGGTCAGAGTATGAAGCACGGTTCTACCCCGACCATGCAACGGCAATGATTCAGGGTGTTGACTTCGCAAACGAAGCAACTGGTGCCGAAGCGGTTCTGTTAAAGGACATTCAGCGGTGGGACGAAGGTATTTCAGATCGTCGCCAGTGTGCCGGTAACGGTGGACACCACTCCGGAAAATGCGATAACCCAAAGTATTTTGACTATGTCATAGTCGGAAACATGGTCTTGATGTGTCAGGGCAAAGACACTTCGACATCACATCAGGCATGTGCAGCTCTGATGAGCGTGGTGCAATAGATGCCAACCCGAGTTTTCAGGGCTGGAAACAATCCGACTGTATTCATTGTGATCGCCGCGCTATTCGCAGTGGTCGCGGCTGCCTGTGGAACTGATTCCGGTGGCGGTGCCGCGGCTGTTGCCAAAGTTGTTGCCAACGATCGTATATACACCGTTGAAGACTTCGAAGCGCTACGGCCTTCCGGAGTGAAGACGGTTAAGGATTACGACGTCGAGGATCTGCCGGCTGCCGTTGGTGCAGTGCAAGCTGTTTACAATCAGCTTGCCTACGAGATCAGGTTCTACACTTCCCACGACGATGCAGTCGCACAGGGAGCTTCATACGCCGACTCGATCACTGGTGAGGATGCTGTGGTCACCGGAGACGAGGTTCTGTGGGAAGAGGGCGAACGAGATCGCAGAAAGTGCAGTCGAGCGGCTGCGACTCCACACTCAAGTTGCTCGTACTCGGCAAGATACCTTGAGTACGTGATTCGCGGAAACATGATTTTGTTCTGCGAAGGCAACGAATCGAAGGAAGCTTTTTCTAACTGTGAAGAATTCATGGCACTTACAGAGCCTTCACCTGCGTAGATTCTCAAGTTGAACGAATAAAAAAGCCGACGAAATTGTTCGTCGGCTTTTTTATTGCCTAAATATTGGGTCAGTCGTTGTTACTCGGGGAGAGCATCGATCAAAGCTTCACATGTCGACAACAGTCGTTCGCACAGCATAACGGTGTTTCCAACAACAGCATAAGCGGGGTACAGGTTCACAACGGGAATGAGGTAGTCACGCTGCCCCGCTGTACGGGCAATGATGACCTCAGCAGCCTCCGCGCCCATTCCGAGTGCATCCGCGTGCGACGTGTAGAAGCGTACTTCGATGTCACGTTGGCTGAAAAAGCCGTACCAAATGTCGGTAGAGCCGGGAACGGTTTGCGGAGTGAACTGCTTGCTCTTCTTGAAACCTACTGCTTCAAGATCGCTGATTGAGTAGAACGACTCAGCCCGGGTAGTCAGCCGCACGCCCTTTTCGTCTACAGAACCGTTGTCTGATTCGGCTAGTTCATCGGATGAACCGTTGTCGGATTCTGCTAGTTCATCCGATGAACCGCAGGCAGTAGTGTTGGCAATCAGCACGAGGGCGAACATAGCCAACGCGAGCAGTCGAATCGAACGTTGAAAAAAATATTGTGAGGCCGTTTGTTGCATCGAGTTTCGTAACACCAATTTCGAATAGTCCAGTCATTTGATCAGGCAGTTACCTTGGTAACTACACAGAAGCTTACCGCAAGCACTATTCACCTGTGGTGGCTAAAAAAAGTGCCCCCGACAAATTGTCGGGGGCACTTCATTCGCGTCTTTTATCTCAAGTAGTGAAAACTACTAGAATTTTCCTACTTCTTTTCTAGAGCGTGCAGAACCAATGACCACGTGAGGTGCCAAGCAGCCTCGTTCACGTAACCAGAAGTGTCTGTACCCAAAGGCCAGTTAGTCCATCGCTTCTCACTCATGATGATCCGGTGGTAGAACTCAAGGATTGGAACATCCGGAAGTTCTACGATCCAGATTTCCATGGCTTCGTGCCACAGTTCCTGCATCTTGTCGATGTCATCTGGGTGAGTCTTTGCGACTTCGTCAGTAAGTTCGTCCCACCGTTCATTTTCCCAGTGGTAGAAGTTCACCTGGTGACCACCAGGAATGTTTACTGATGCCGACTGGTAAAGCTTCATGGTGAAGTAAGGGTCACGGACCGATCCGCCGTGTCCGAACATCAGACATTCGAAGTTACCTTCAGCCATTCGTGAAGAAGCATCGGGCGGCTGCGAGTAGGAGGCGTTGATGCCTTCACGTCGAAGCTGTTCAGCCACGATTGGACCGAGGTCCACCCATGGGCCGAAACCGATGATTCCACAATTGATGCCATTGCCCTGAGCGTCAACCCAGTTGCCATCGCCATCTTTCGAGTAACCGGCACCTTCAAGCAGAGCGTTGGCCTTTGTAGGGTTGTGCTCTGTGGTGTCGTTTACTGCTAGTAGGTCCGCTACGGAGTCAAAGTACTTCTGGAGCGGTGGGTACTGCGGCATCGTAAGCGGGTTGAATGCCGCGTTGCCGTCGTAGGCCACATCTCTTAACTCTTCACGGTCGAGGAAGTAGCTGAATGCCCAACGTACGTCCTTGTTGTCGTACGGACCGAACTTACCGGAGTCGTTGAATGCAATCGATACCGGCCACCAGTCGACATATCCGTAAGGAGCGTCGGTTCCGGTGTGAGTGACGAGGTCACTGTTCTTGTTCATCGTCTCAACGATTACAGAAGGTGTCGTCATCGCCGAGTAGTCAACCGTGTCTGAGATCAACGCCTGCGCCCGCATCGACTGGTCTGGGGTTGGCAGGTAAAGGTTTCGCAACACTACAGGCAGTTTGCCGTACTGGCCGAGTTCAGCCAGGCCATCGCCCCACCACGAGTCGCGGCGGTCGATAATCTTCTGCTCAGCTGTTCCAGAAACGACCTTCCAGGGACCCGTCGAAAGCGGGAAGCCCTTTGCGGGGTCGTAGTCCTTGAACGTTGTCCAGTCTTTGCCGCTGTAGTGGTGCTCGGGCACCATGTACACGCCAATGTCGAACTTGTACGCAAGAAGGAAGAAGAATCGTGGGTCCGGTCGGTCCAGCACTACCTTTACGGTGTGGCTGTCGACTTTCTCCGCGTGGTTCATTGCGTTGTCAATGTCAGTACCCCAGCGAACCTCTTCTTTAAGGTCTTTGAGGGTATTGAGCGAATAGACAACGTCATCTGCGTTGAATTCTTCACCGTCAGACCAGTTAACGCCTTCGCGCAGGTTGATCGTCAATTCGGTGAAGTCGCCGTTCCAGTCCCAGCTCGTTGCGAGCCATGGGATCATCTTGTCGTCGAATGCACTAAAGAATGCAAGCGGCTCAAAGATCATGTTTGGTCCCTGCTGGTGGTTTGCACCAATAGCGTAGGGGTTCCACAACTCGTGGTCGACGAATCGACCTTCAGCACCACCACGGTACTGAACAAGCGTGTCCTCACGGGAAATATCTGCAATTGCACCGCTCGCAGCGGCCGGAGCCTCAGTAGGCTCAGGAGCAGCCGTAGCTTTAGCGGCAGGCTCAGGGGCGCTGCTGCTGTCAGAAGAATCCTCATCATCTCCGCCACCACAAGCAATCGCCGCAACTAGGGCAATTGAAAGCAGGGCGAGGAAGAGAATTCTCCACCTCTCAGTAAATGTCATTCTGACCTCCGAATAAATGTCAGACGCGAAATCAAACAAGCCGCCATTCGGCAGTTTCAGTCTGTAAACAGAATTTATAACCGAAACCTACTTTAGAGTCAATATTCACTTACCTGTTACAGAGGTCGAATTCACACTACTCGGTTTTTGGTGCGTGAGCGTTTTAACGCGATCTGAAATGGTGCTTGGCGTTCAATTAATACTTGACTAAAGATTGAACACAATTCCAGCACAACCCGGTACTTACTGGTGAACGTCTTCAAACCAACATAGCCATCTAGGTAAACACTTGTTATCTTTGGACGACAGAAATCATATTTTTTGATTAGTTATCGAAGAATCAGTGGTTTACCCGTATATGGACACTATTGAATTGAGTTTTAGCTCGTGACTGAACAAACGCAGGCTGTCGAAAACTCTTCGCCTTCAAGTGGCCCGTCGATTATCCGAATAATTACGGGTATTTTCGGTCATTTTTTGGTGAAGCGGTTCCTTTTCTTTCTTTTTGTTGTTTGGCTAGCAAGCACGGTAATTTTTATCATCCCGCGCCTGTCTGGTCAGGACCCCGTTAAGGAGAAGCTTCTTCTTGAAGCTCAACGAGGTGGGGCTATGCAGACCGGCCTTGATGCGATGGCAAAGCATTACCAAAAACGATTCGGTCTCGACCAGCCAATCTGGATTCAGTACTCCAACTTCCTTAATGATCTGGCACATCTAAACCTTGGGGTTTCGATCGCATTCTTCCCTCGCACAGTCAATGACATCGTGTTCGAATCGTTGATATGGACTTTGGGGTTAATGGGAACTGTGACGCTGCTGGCGTTCGTGTTAGGAACGTTGGCCGGGGCAATTCTGGGCTGGCCTAGAAGACCGGGCTGGATTCAATACGTGTTCATGCCACTACTGACCCTTGCTGCTATACCGCAGTATTTGCTGGCGATGATTTTGATTTTCATCTTTGCGTTCAAACTGGGTTGGTTACCACTATTTGGTGGCTACGCAGCCGGTACGTTGCCAGAACTTTCGTTTGCGTTCTTTATCGATGTTATTAAGCACGCAATTCTGCCTGCATTCGCAATTCTGTTCTCAGTCGTTGGCTTCTGGGCAATTGGCATGCGCGGAATGATGATCAACATGCAGGGTGAGGACTACATGATTCAGGCCGATGCTAAGGGCCTGAAGGGTTCTCGAATATTCATGCGATACGCCGTACGTAACGCGCTATTGCCCCAGGTAACTGGCCTGGCGCTGGTGCTCGGAACTATCGTTACCGGACAGGTGCTCGTCGAGCGGGTGTTCTCATACCCTGGAATTGGCGACATCCTATTCCAGGCAATCAGGTTGTCCGACTTCTTTGTAATTCGAGGAATCGTGATCGTGATAATTCTTGGTATTGCTGGAGCAACGTTCCTGCTCGATGTCCTCTATCCGTTACTTGATCCTCGTATCAAGGTGGGGAAATCGTAAATGACCGAATCAGTTACAACTCCAAAACCGATTGATCCAACCGAAAGTGATGGCTGGAACCAGTTCAACACAGACCGTGTGCAGCCAATCAAGCGCTACGCACTGCGAAACCCCTCCCTAATTTGGGGTTGTGGTCTGGTGTTCTTCCTTATGTTGTTTGTTGGCGTCGGCCACGTCGTTTGGGACACCGAACAGTTCCGGCCACTTTCAACTCCAACCAGGTTGGCACCAACGCTATCGCACGCGATAGTCAAAGGTGGCGAGCTGACAGGCGAAGTAAAGCCATTCCCTTTTGGGACAGATACGGCAGGCCGTGACTTACTTGCTGTCGCTATTCTTGGCACGCCGCTGACCCTGAGAATCGGTATCATCGCCGGCTTCACTTCGATAATTCTCGGAACTGTCGCAGCTTTTGTAGCTGCTTATTACCGTGGATGGCTCGACGGCGCTATTAGATCAGTTGTTGACGTGGGTCTGGCAATGCCGGGCCTGCTGATATTGATTCTTGTCCGAATCAACATTGGACGTGAACTTAGCGTTGACGAGATGGGATTAGCGCTCGGTCTAGTGGGTTGGGTGTTCCCGGCTCGGACTATCCGGGCGCAGGTACTGGTAATGCGAGAGCAGGCTTACGTCGAGCTTTCGCGATTGTCCGGAACCAGCGGCATGGGAATCATCTTCAAAGAGATGCTTCCGAACCTGATTCCGTACATTACGGCCAGCCTTGTAGGTTCGGTTGCTGGTGCGATTCTTGCATCGATCGGCCTTGAAGCCATCGGTCTTGGGAACTTCAGCACGCCGACACTCGGCATGACTATTTTCTTCAACATCCAGTTCTCATCAATCACGCTCGGTATGTGGTGGTGGTGGCTACCGCCGCTCGTAGCGATTGTGATTGTGTTCCTTGGATTGTTCTTGATTTCATCAGGATTAGATGAATGGTCTAACCCACGATTGAGGAAACGCGTTTGAGCACCGAACAAGCAATTGAGACTTATCGAGAGGGCGCTCGGATATCCGATGTCGACGCCCTTGTAGTAGATGGCCTTTCGGTTTACTACGAAACTGAGGGTGGAACAGTTAAGGCGTGTGATGACGTAACGTTCACTCTCAAACAGGGTGAACGGTTCGCTCTCGTCGGTGAATCAGGTTCAGGCAAGACAACTCTTGCCATGGCCCTTATGCGACTGACGAGGCCTCCGGGGCATATCGCCAAGGGTAGTGTTCTACTCTACGGCCATGACCTTACAAAACTCACTGATGACGAAATGCGCAAGGCACGATTGTCTGAGATCGCATTGGTTCCTCAGGGAGCAATGAACTCGCTAAACCCGATCATGAGGATCGGTAAGCAGGTCGTCGATGGTCTGCTCGATCACCTCACTGATGACCAATCGACTCCGGGCAAGGAAGAACTGGACGACACGGTTCGAGACCTACTCACCAGAGTGGGTCTCCGACCCGGTGTTGCCCGATTGTACCCACACGAGCTCTCGGGCGGAATGAAACAACGTGTAGCGATGGCCATTGGCATTTCGCTGCAACCAAAGTTGATCATTGCTGATGAGCCGACATCCGCGCTCGACGTTGTCGTGCAGCGACAGATCATGCAGACGCTTGGTCGACTTCAGGAAGGCCTTGACGCTTCTATCATGCTCGTTGGTCACGACATGGGCCTCGTTGCTCAGTTCGCCGACACCATCGGCGTTATGTACGCAGGCAAGCTCGTAGAAGTCGGACCGGTAGAAGAAGTATTTAGCGATCCCAAGCACCCGTATACGAAGCTGTTGATCGGAAGTCTTCCATCACTGCAAGAAAAGCGGGAATTCTTGGGAATCCCAGGACTCCCTCCTGAGCTTGTTGCACTGCCACCAGGATGCGCGTTTGCAGACCGCTGCCCGTCGAGCTTCGACCGGTGTTCTGTCGATATTCCAGAAAAACTTAACATTGGAAGCCGCAGGGACGTGGCTTGCCATCTGTATGAAGGCGAGGCTCAGTCGTGAGCACGTTTCTTGAACTAGATCACGTAACAAAAACGTTCGGTAGTGAAGGAATGTTTGGGAACGGCATGGTGACTATCGCCGTCGACGACGTTTCACTGACTATCGATGAAGATGAACCTTCTATCACCACGGTGGCTGGCGAGAGTGGAAGTGGAAAAACAACACTTTCTCGACTGCTACTCGGAAGCCATGTGCCGACTGATGGACGGATGCTCTACCGCGGTAAGGATTTCACCAAACTCACGAGTCGAGAGCGCCGCAACTTCCGCCGCGAGATTCAACCGATCTTCCAAGATCCATTTGAGTCGTACAACCCTTTCTACAAGGTCGACCACGTTCTAGATGCGCCGATCCAAAACTTCAAACTCGCATCATCTGACCGAGAGAAGAAGCGGATGATCGAAGATGCGCTTGAGATGGTCGGGCTCGTACCCGGCGAAACGCTGGGTCGCTTCCCTCACCAGTTGAGTGGTGGTCAGCGGCAGCGGGTCATGGTTGCCCGTGCGCTCCTACTGAAGCCAAGAGTGATTCTGGCCGATGAGCCTGTCTCGATGGTTGACGCGTCACTGAGAGCAACAATTCTCGACTCGATTCGTCGTCTTAACCGAGATTTGGGCATTTCGGTTGTGTACGTGACGCACGACCTGACGACCGCGTACCAAATCAGCGACAACATCCTGATCATGTACAGAGGGACGATTGTTGAAGCGGGTACCGTGGATGAGGTAATTCCGAACCCACAGCACCCGTATACGCAGTTGCTGATCGAGTCGATACCACAGCCAGACCCGAAGAACCGATGGGGATCGGAGCCGCCTCAGCAGAACTGGGACACCTCCGACACACAGATCGCTGGCTGCAGGTTTGCTGATCGCTGCCCGGCTGTGATGGACGAATGTCGCACAACCAAGCCGCCGCAGTACCTCATCAACGAGCACCAGTTGACCGCTTGCTTCCTCCACAAGGACAAGGGCGAGATGACCAACCCGGACATCACAAGCACTTTCCAGACTGAATCAGAGACGATTAAGGCCGTTCCGGCCAAAATTTAGAGTCTTTCGACTACGGTCCGAATTCATTAACTCCGAAGGTCACGGTGTAAATCACCAGCCCTTCGGAGTTTGTTTTTTAACGTGAGCTCGTGCTTGCCGAATGCATGCGCTGATTCGCTGATTCATCAAGTCCAGGCTATCGAAGGTCTGGCAATTTCGATTGGTGCGAAAAAACCAACTCTTGACACGGTTCGTCAGACGTTAGGATCTGCCCGAAGCACTAGTCCGGCACCGCAAAATCTGTGATGAATTCAGCTTTACCTTGAATATCGAGTTTCACTCGGTAGAGATCGCCACCGCGGTAGGTGTCGATATTGAAGCCTTCAGCCTCCCAGCCATTCAGCTCGGGATCACCCGTTCCGAAACTCGCCGTCGTAACGTAAAGTTCGTTCAGGTCTTTGCCGCCAAACATCGCAGATGATGTTTGTGCCGCAGGCAACTCCACCCGCCGCTCCTCTTTGCCATCTGGATCGAATCGTACGATCATGCCGCCGGACCAGATCGCCGACCACACAAAGCCATCGCCGTCGACGGTCATGCCATCTGGGATGCCCCAATTATCGGGGATCGTTGTAAAAACCTGCTTGTTGGTGATCGCGCCGGTCGTCACGTTGTGATCCCACTTGTAGATCTCGTGCTTGAACGTATCGGTCGAGTAGAACGTGCTCAGGTCAGGAGAAAAGCCCATTCCGTTACATAGTTCAAGCCCATCGTCGATTATCTCGGCTGTGCCGTCTGGCTTGAACCTGAATAACGCGCAAGAATCGAGATGCCCACTACCTCCATAAAGGCTGCCATCGGGGCCCACTGTTACGTCGTTGAGCTTGATCGGGTATCCATCAACTTCACCTTTGTGGAGCCATGTGAAGTTGTCGTCTGAGTGCCACAGTTGCACACCTTCCCAGGTGCCGACGGCCAAACCGCCCCGTTTGTTTCTGGTTGCTCCTGCTACGTTGTAGCCTTCGTGCAGCAGGTTATTTTCCCCGGTCGCGGGGTCGAAGTTCCAAAACTTGCCGCCCTGAATGTCGATCCAGTACAGCGTCTGTGATTCGACATCCCAAACCGGACCTTCACCAACCAAAGCATTCTCGGCCGCAAGTTTTTCTACCTCGTATCCCATTGAATTCTCCAGTCGTTGGGGCATTCGTACCAGTCAGACGTAAAGCAACATTTTTGCACCGCCCGAAGGCTGACCAGTCTACCCCAGAATTAACGCCGCAAGAGAACTCGTAGTTACTCGTTTATCTCCGCGCAAACGATGATCTATACAGTATATTTCCATCCGAAACCCTATTCCGATAATTACGACTCGTGGGAGCTAGTCATGACATCTGATGTTTACTTCATGGACGCCCGAAGCGATTCGGCCGACACCAGCCTGATAGCGAAGACAACAACGGTCTTCGACGCCGCAGGTCTCGACAAGCTCGTTGAACCCGGCGATGTAGTCGCTATCAAGCTCCACTGTGGTGAGTGGAACTCGAGCGCGTATCTACGCCCTGTTTACGCGCGCGCAATCGCTGATCGGATCAAAGAGCTTGGTGGACGACCGTTCGTTTGCGACACAACAACCCTCACCTACAGTCCTTACTCCACACGTGCGACCGAGCTCGACCTGTTGTTGACGGCTGAGCGAAACGGCTATTCATCGGCGGTTCTAGGCTGCCCGTTTATCGTTGCAGACGGGTTCGTCGGTACCAGCGACTACCGAGTTGATATTCCAGAGGGCTACCTGCTGAAAGAGGCTTATGTTGCGCAAGCGATTGCTGCAGCCGACGTCCTGATCACGCTGACGCATTTCAAGGGCCACGGTATGGGTGTGATCGGTGGAGCGCTAAAAAACCTTGGTATTGGAGCACAATCGAAGCGCGGCAAGTTCAACGTACACATGGGCGGTCACCCAAAATATGGTGTTGGCGCGGCGGTCGAGTTTGATGAGAATTTTGTCGTCGACAAGGAAAAGGACGTCGAGTGGAACTTGATCGAAGAGGCGTGTCCTATTGGTCTTTTCGAAATACAGGAAGACAACAGAATCAAGTGGGATCGAGACAAGTGCATGACCTGTCTCGGCTGCCTCGGTGTGATGAACCCTCGGGGGATATTCCAACCCAATCAGATGCTGTTCGACGCGACAGATATCGCGATTGGCGACGCGGCACTTGGCGTTGTGAAAACCGTTCCAAAAGTCGGATTTGTGACGTTGGCCATTGACGTATCACCGAAGTGTGACTGCGCCGGTTTTTCTGATACTCCAATCGTTCCTAACCTCGGAGTATTTGCCAGTACCGACCCGGTCGCTATCGATCAGGCATGTGTAGACGCCGTGACAGAGTCGCCCGGAACCCCCGGGTCGCTCAGTGAAGAAATGGGCGTCGAAGAAGCTGGTGAGCGCAAGTTCGACCTTGCAGGAGCAGCTATCGAGGGTCTTTCCGAGCAGACGACTATCAACACGGCCGTCGTGAACGGACTTGGAACTCGAGACTACGAACTCCACCACGTTGAGCCGGTTGGCCGCGACAAGTTCCGCTACCCGTACGACCAGCGACCGACAAAGGTGCGCTTCGCGAAAATGTTCGAAAAGTTCCAGCCGTTCCCGTTCGATAGACACGATGGACACGGTTACGACAGGATGGATGAGGTAGATATCGAAGCTGTGAAACCGCATGACGGTCCGACCGTCGGGGTGCACGCCCATTCGGCGTATCACGGCGATGGCACGAGTCACGGCCCCAACGGACACGGCGCACCTGAAAATCAGTGGCACCCTGGCGAAGAGGGCACACGAAATCACTCGACGACTCACGAACACTAAACAACTCAACTCACGAATAACGAACTCAGGAGAACTGCTTAATAATGCCAAGAGGACAAGATTTGCTCGATGAGGCAATATCGCTAATTTCGGGCGCTGGTCAGAGTGAACTAGCGGATCGTTTAACGGCTCAGCGCGACAAATTCTTCTTCAAATCACTTGCTGGCGTACCGCTGGCAAACAAAGCGAAGAAGGCCGGAACTGCGCTAAGCACTGATGGTTCCGACAAGAATGTGGCCACGATCGAGGCACTTGTAATCGAGATCGAAGACAAGTCAGACGCCCCGGGCACTGTCCTTACCTAATGGCAACCGTTCTAGTAACTGGTGGAGCTGGCAGCATGGGTCGTCTGGTCTGTACCCGGCTGGCGAAGGCCCGACACGCCGTGAAGGCGTTCGATCTCAGCACAGCCGATTTTGCAGGACTGTCAAACGGTGTAACAGCGCTTCCAGGTGATTTGACGTCGGTTTCTGATGTTGAGGCCGCGGTACATGGCGTCGATGCCGTGGTTCATCTGGCGGCGATACTGCCGCCGTTGGCGGATCAGCAGATCGAACTGGCACAACGTGTCAACGTAACCGGCACACAAATTATTGTCGATGCGATGAAGAAACACGTGCCGAAAGCTCGACTGGTATTTAGTTCTTCGGTCAGCGTTTATGGCACTCCCGACAACGACAACGAAATCTCAGTTTCACAGAACTATGATCCCGACGACAACTACGCGAAGACCAAAGCCGAGTCTGAGCAGATCGTTGTGAACTCAGGACTCGATTCGTGCGTTCTTCGTATTTCTGGAGTTTCGATTCCGGTGTTTCAGGAACCACCTGCCGAATGGCCCTTCTTGCCAGATCAAAACATCGAATTTGTGCATCGTGACGACGCGGTGAACGCGATCGTTGCGGGTGTTTCGGCGAAGCTGAATGATTCGACTCGTGTCGTGAATGTTAGTGGTGGGTTGACGTGGCGAATGACCGGATCGCAATATGTTGCCGACTACTTCGGAATGATTGAGGTGGATCCCTCAGACGCGATTTATCAGTCAGATCCTGGTCATTTTTCCTGGTACACCGAAGAGGGCGGAAACGCAGTTCTTGAGCATCAACAGAATTCGTATCCGCAATACCTCGAACAGCTTCAGGACGAGATTGATCGGCTGATGGAGGATTGAAGCCTTCGTTCGGTATCTACTTCAAAGTGAGTGGTCGAGAAGTCGTCTGTTTTGAGGCATTGAACTTGATCTGACCGAACAACCGAATCTCTTTCGGAGTATGACATCACCCTTGACTATAGATCATGAGTGATTGTTGGTCTGTTTTTGTTACGGGTCGGCGGATTTTTAACAATCTTCACAGCAACTACTACGCAGGCGCGGCAATTGTGATGCGGTTCGAAGGTTCGCTACCAATTGTTGAAATTGAGTAGCTTTTACCCTGCTCTACAAATACGACATCGCCGGGATCAGCTATCACTGGTTCTTCACTATCGATCGTCCACTCAATCTGGCCTTGCAACACCACCCACCAGCGATTTTCGTCGGCGTGAGATGTTGCATCAGAAGTTGTCCCCTCGAGCTCGTGGGTATACGTCACGTAGTTGCGATTGTCATCTACAGCTACCTCGACCCACTTCGACGAAGTTCCGTTTCGATCGACAAGTGCACTGAACTTCGTGTGGATCAGGTTCGGGTTTGTCTGCCCTTTATCGACAGGAATAAATCGGCACGGAGCGACGCCCTTGATGTCGTGATTACTATTGGGGTGCGTAATACCGAACCGAATGGCCTGAACGCCTTCTTTAGGCTGGATATCGTGGGCAAATCCGGCCGGCGCCATGATGATGTCGCCCCACTCAGAAAGCACCGGCTCGTATTGCCCAATTTGCCATTGGGTTCGACCATCCAGAGCTATCCAGAACTCGTTGAAATCCGGGTGAATGTGGGGGTCTGGGGGTGTGCCGGGAGGTCCAGATATCCAGACGGCGCGATTGCGCCCATCATCGAGAATTATTTCTGCCCAACGCTCGCCCTCGCCATGCCTGCCCATAGTGTCGGAGTGTCGAGATATTCTGCGGTTCATTTTTGTTTCGGTAGTCAATTGGAAATCCCTTACTCGGTCGTAGCTTGAGTGGCTAGCGCAGCCTGCATCATCGCTCTGGCGTAGCCGACTGTATAGGCAAAGCCGGTGTAGGTAGTTGCTGAAATTCCGTCGAATGGGAACTCGGTGTCAGAGTCATTTCCCGGCGGATGCTCGGGGTAGATAAGTCGAGGGTATTTCTGACGAACCAGCTCGCTCATCACGGCGAACATATCGACCTGTCCCTCATCGACCCAGACCTCGGTATAGTCGAGATTCGGCGTACGGGTAACAACGTTCCGGAAGTGGACGTGATTAATCTGGTCGCGCTCGCCGAAGTATCGGCAGATCTCAACGGGATCGTGTCCCAGTTCCCGTGTGACGCCGCAGTCGAATGTGATGCCGTTGTACGGACTCGGCACGATGTCCGTAAGCCGTTTCCAGCCTTCGACCGTGCTCATGATCTGTCCGCTGCCCCGACTTATCGGCGCTGGTGGGTCGTTGGGATGCAGTGCGAGTCGCACGTTTGCCTCTTCAGCGACTGGTATGACGGCTTTGAGGTAGTAGGTGACGTTGTCCCACAACTCGTCGAGAGAGATGGTTGTCTTGCCGGTTAGCGGCGGCAAATCTTTGATCCGATCATTGTTGAAATCCATCAGGCCTGAACCACCTCGACCTGGAACAACCTTGTAGCCCTCGACGATGCGGTGGGGGTAGAAGTTGTACTCCATCACTGGAAGACTCTGCCTCCCCGCTATCTGAATCGCATTGATGACGGTTTCAATATCTTCGTTTCGGCCGGGCTGCCCAAAGATGATGCGCTCACCCGGATCGAACATGATGTTGCGCAGTTCGAGGTCGGCCTCGGCTACGCGATCTATGTGACGTTTCAGATTTTCGTCGTTCCAGGTTTCGAGACCGCCGGTGTCGAGATGAGCGATGCTGATTCCTAGCACGCCCAGCTGCTTGACTCGCCTGAGCGAGCGGTCATCAAGGTTGTCGAGGAACAGCGTTATCGTTGGTGTTTCTTCCGTCTCGGGCCAGTGTCCTTGCCCTTTTATCGAATCGTGAATTCCTGCTTTGTTGTAAACCACTTTGTGTTTGTCTTCCTGATGTGCCTGAACGTTGGGTGTGAGCCCGATATTTTCTAAACCATCCCGTGAGCGACGTACTCGTAATCAGCCGAGGCGTAATCGTCTTCCCACCGCTTTTCGATACTGGCGCGCCAGTCTTCGGCGAGCTTGGTCAGTTCGGCTGTTATTGCAGCTTCAGACTCGGCGAGATTGACTGACTCACCGGGATCGTTCGCCACGTCAGAAAGGTGAACCTCAGCTATTGGGTCGGTGTCTTCGACAAGCTGGCCCTTTAAGACAAGCTTCCATTTTCCACGCCGCACTGCCGTCTGACCTTCCATCTCCCAGAAGATTGTGCGATCTTCGAGATCATCACCAGATGCGACGTGAGACAGGAGACTGGTGCCGTCGATCTCGTATTCGCTCGCGTCAGCACCAACTGCCTCAAGAACGGTCGGTACGATGTCCATCGAAGCGCAGGACTGATCGATCACCTGCCCTGATGGAATTCTGGCTGGCCAGCTCATGATCGCCGGCTCTTTTACACCACCATCGAACAGGCTGAACTTGTGACCCTTGAGCCCACCGGAAGTCCCACCGTAGTAAGGATCCTGCTTACCATCGAGCCAGTTGCGAGACTCTCTTGAGGGTCCATTGTCAGACGTAAATACCGAAAGCGTGTTTTCGGTCAATCCGAGTCGTTCAAGCTCATGCCGAATGCTAGCGATCGCATCATCAACCGCGCTGATCATCGCTGCCATCACTTGTCGATCCCACGGTAGATCGTCGAATCGATCCATGTAATCCTGCGGGGCGTGCATCGGATAGTGCGGAGCGTTGAACGGTATGTAGAGGAAGAACGGCTTGTCCGACTTGCTCATGTCCCGGATGTATTCGATCGCTTTTTTTGCGATCAGCTCGGTGAAGTACTCGCCGTTCCGCCAGATCTCTTCGTTGTCTTCCCATAGATCGTGTGTGGGGTTCAGACTCGGCCCGGGTCGGTTGGCTCCCCAGTAGTAGATGTGCGAGTAGAAATCGATGCATCCGGCCATGAACCCGAACGTCTTATCGAAGCCGTGAGCACCGGGTCGTGACTGCTCGGCCAGACCCAAGTGCCACTTACCTGTGATGGCCGTCTGGTAGCCCTCTTTCTTGAGCATTGCTGCGAGAGTCGGTGTAGTGGCAGGAAGACCTGTCGCGGTGCGATGACCCCGTAGTATCGACCGCACTCCGGCATTGCCGGGGTAGCGCCCCGAAAGTAGTGCTGCACGCGATGGCGAGCAGACGGGACTATTCGAATACCAGTTGGTGAAGCGGACTCCGTCATTCGCCATGCCGTCGAGTGTGGGTGTGCGGAAATCTGTTGCGCCCATACACGATAGGTCGCCGTAGCCCTGGTCGTCGGTCAGGTAGACGATCACATTCGGTCTCGAGTCAGCCATTCGGTTCGTTCCTTTTGAGCGAGGTTTGAGGACTCATTTATTCACTCCAGCGATGCGACATCGTATCGGAAGTTTTGACCTGCCGGGGTAATACGAAATCGATGGCACATCATTTCCCGGTCGCTGCGGAGCGGACTGGAGCGATATTCGGTGGATGGCTGGATCCAGTTCGTTGCGATTCGAGAGGTGAGCGTCCCCACCGCTAGATCTCTCGACGAAGTTTGGTCCGATGAAAACTAGGACGACTCCACTCTGGAAATCACTAACGGATATACAGCGAGTGGCACGTCCTGCAACCCCATCGTGATTTCGCCGAGGTGCTTGGTCAGGATCGCGTTTTCGCGGTAATCGATTGGGGCGACGAACAAGGAAGGGGCAGGCCTATCTAAGACTGTTTTGATCGTGTCCAGTAGCGCAGCTGACTCGTCTACATAGTTGTAGCTCCAGAAGAACGATTCGGCCAGCAGACCCCACTTTGGATTGCGCAACGACAGATCGGCATGACCGCCATATGTGTTGTCCTGCTCCCACTCGATTAGACCGTAACCGCCGTCTTCCCAGACCATCACTGCGACGTCTGAGTTGAGGCGGCGGGCGGTCTCCATTTCTTGAACATTCGTCAAGAAACCGCCATCACCGACAATCGTCATCACCTTTCGATTTGGACCGATCACCGCGGCACTAATCGTACGGAGTAACAACCGCTCGTTGCTGAGTGAATTTTTTCAGCAGCTCTGGATCGGGTTCAGGTAGACCATCTGTATATGGCAGCATCGTTTGTTGCGCGGTCAGTTCTACTTCGGGTTGCCCAAGATCACGAATGTAAAAACGGGACGACGGGAACAGATCACCGGGATAAGTGAAGTTCGGGAGCGTTGCGAGTTCGACGCACACGGCAGAGCCAATGGCACTTTCGAGCATGCCGCCCACCCACACCGGAACACCGGCGTCCTGGCAGATATCGTGGATTCTTATCGAATTGCTGAGACCGCCGACACGACCCGGTTTGATATTCACGAACTCGCAAGCACCGATACTGAGCGCCTGCTCAACCACTCTCGGTCCGGTAACGGATTCGTCGAGGCAGATCGGTGTTTCGATTGACCGAGCCAGCTCGGCGTGATCGAGGATGTCGTCGTTTGCCAGCGGTTGCTCTATGAATTCGAGATTGAACTTGTCAATCTCTTTGAACATTTCGACATCGTCCAGAGAATAGCCCGAGTTGCAGTCGATGTGTAGCTTCTCGTTTGGAAACGTCGAGCGAACTGCCTTGAGCATTTCTACGTCCCAGTCGCGAGCTACTTTCAGTTTTACTCGAGGAAATCCGGCATCAATTGCCAATTGAATGTTTCCGAGCAGCATGTCAAAAGAGTCTTGGATTCCAAAGTCAGCACCAGCTTGAACTTCCTTGCGGGTGCCACCGAGCAGGTCGTGAAGGGGTAGGCTCTGAATCTTCGATTCGAGGGTCCACCAGACGATCTCCAGAGCTGCCTTTGCGAACTGGTTGCCTTTGAAAACGGAAAGTGCATCGATGATGCTTTCGGCCGTTTCATGCTCGCCACTGACGACCCGCGGAGCAAAGTATTCGGAGACGTTTAGAAAAACCCCTGCAGCGCCCTCGGAGCTGTAGGAAGGTCGCTCTAAAGGGGTCGATTCCGCCCACGCGAAATGGTCGCCGCTAGTGGCTTTGACCAGCACAGAGTGAATGTCGTAATCGGCACCGTATGCCGTTCGCCACGGGTATATGAGCGGCATCGCAACGTGGAATATTTCGAGAGAATCGATCTTCATACCGGAGAGGGTACATCTCGAACGAAATGAGTGTGTGCACGATTGCCAGAGGTTCGACGGCTTCGATCTACCAAAGAAATTGTAATTCGACATGACAATTGAATGCCTCTGCAAGATCATTTCTGCCTGACATTGTCCTAGGTTGGGCAAAACTGTTGGCCAAAATTCACCGTACGAGTGCACGAACAAGCGTTCGGTCACCGTGCGGTTTCGGGTTATTGTTACTTGACTTGATTGCACTATTACGTGGTTGAGCAAATATCTCGATCTCATGATTACGTATCGATCGCCGGGAGAATCTCGAATAAATGCCTGACTGGTGGCTAGAAGCAACATTGCCGACCGTGGTGTTTGGTGGCCTATTTCTGTTGTGGGTTCTGATTCCACCACCCGACGACGAAGCGGATTTTGCAAGCCGACTACGCGATAGGTTCCGCAAATAATGTTTGGCACAGCCGATCGAAAACGACTGCTTGTCGGGCTCCTATTGTTGGCCGTCATCATGGGCTTGTTTCTGGCGTTCAACCGCCTGCCCAAGATCGGCATTGTTGGCGAAGATCTTGACGCTGTCAGCTCGCCAACGAGCCAGTGCTTCCAGGGTTTTTGTATAGAGCGAGATCCTGGTGTCAGTTTCGTGACTCGCTGGCTCAAGTTTTCGATCAGCTACTTACGACTGGTCACAGTGGGGATGACGTTCGCATTCGTCACAGCCGGGTTAGCAGAAGCATTCCTCTTTTCGAAGTCGATCGGCAAAGGTCTGCCAACGGCCGGAGTGTTCCGCCGAACCGTTCAGGGAGCTGCTACTGGTGGAATAATGAACCTGTGTTCAGCCTGTATTGTTCCGGTTTCATCGGCATTTCACAGACGAGCCAGCATCGAGGGTGCAGTGGCGATGGTGCAGGGTTCGACCACGCTAAACATTCCGGCGCTCGCGATGGTTTTTTTCGTGTTTAGCCCAGTACTTGGATTTAGCCGACTGATACTTGCCGTTGTTGGCGCACTGATCATCGGACCTATCGTGGTTTTCAGTGTCAGGCGCGACCGAACTCAGTCGGTGGAGATACCTGACACGTTCGACGATCCGATAGATCGTGCCGACTGGAAAGAGGTTCTAGTTCCGGCGTTTAGGCACTGGGCGAAGGCCACTATTGGATACGCAATAAGACTTTCTCCAATCATGATTCTCGCCGGGTTCGCAAGCGGTCTCGTCATTCAGTGGCTGAGCCCTGAAGTGATCGCCACTTACCTGGGTAACGATGTACGCGGTGTATTGCTGGCCGCGACGTTCGGCGTGTTGATCAACGTGCCGCTTCTTTTCGAAATTCCTCTTGTTGCCCTGTTGCTATTGCTAGGAATGGGCACTGCGCCGGCAGCGACGTTGCTGTTCGCTGCAGCGGCTGGTGGGCCGGTTACTTTCTGGGGTTTGGCCAAGTTGATGCCTCGCAAAGCCATCGCTACATTCGCTACGGCTACATGGGCGGTCGGCGCGTTGGGAGGCTTACTGGTGCTCGCCGGAGGTGCCTACTTCTGGGAGGACGCGAGATTGAGCGACCGGGTTGCGAAGGCTTCTGAGCAGCGAACGGTCGAAGAGTTGTTTTTGGCGTCTGGATCGGAGGTTGTGAGCGTATTCGATTACCCGGTGATATTCGATGGCGTGCCCGCGGCTGACGAATTCGCTCCGTTCAGGAATATTGCTCCGTTTATCGGCACCCAGGCGATGGTAGAAAACCGATATCCGGGCGTGGCGATACTCGACTTCGACCGTGATGGTGATCTCGATTTTTATGTAACTTCGGCTGAATCAAATGCCGTGTTTCAGATAACACGTGGTGGTCCTAACAAGCTCTTCAGGAACGATGGGGATGATGTATTTACGGAGATCGCTGCCGGAGCCGGTGTCGGCGCCGCCGCGCAGAACTCGACCGCTGTGGCAGCTTGTGACCTCGACAATGATGGCTACCAGGATCTCTACGTCGGAGCGCATGGCAGGATCGGTGACAGTCTGGACTATCGGTCAGTTACCGAAGTACCGGGACTAGCCGTCGCAGTTCAGGATCGGCTGTTCCACAACAACGGCGACGGTACTTTTACAGATATCACCGTATCGGCATTTGGCGATCACACAAACATCCGCTCGACGGCAAGTATTGCTTGTGGTGATATCGACAACGATGGCTGGCTCGATCTGTACATCGGCAACCGCGCCGACCAGGATTTCGTGCGATTCGATACTTCACGTCACCATGGTCATTTCAATACGTTCTTCCACAACAACGGTGACTTGACTTTCTCCGATCTCACAGCTGAAGCAGGACTTGTTTCACCGCCCATTCGGATGCGGGATGTCAACGGAAACCCGATTACTTTTCCGGGCTTGAATGGTGACAACGTGGAGGGGTTCGATTTCAGCGTGGTCGATAAAAATGGACATATTGTTGGCGATCCCGCGGGTCAGACGTGGACGACATTGATGTTTGATCACGACTCGGATGGCGATCTCGATATCTGGGTCGGCGACGATGGCGACCGCTTGAAGGTTTACCAAAACGACTCGGATGAAGACGGTATCTCGTTTACTCGTATCGAAGAGCAGCTTGGCATCGACCGGATGGGTCAATGGATGGGATTCGCTCTGGGCGACTATGACGGCGACTCAGATCTCGATGTTTTCGTAACAAACATGGGCTTTCATCCTCTTGAACGCCCTTGGCCGGGTGAGCCTTCGGCAGACTGCGCGTATTACCACTCGACGGCAACGGGAACATGTTTTCACGCGTTGATCGAGAACAGGGTTAATGAGGCTGCGGATCCAGATCGGGCCGGCGCATTCGTGTTCGTCGAAGGTGAGACCATGGTCGTACCAAACGATATACTCCCGCCCACTTCCCTGGACAGCGATTTCCTACCTACCAACGACGCCTCGATCAACGGCCTTGGGGCTTATGAGTTTGGGTTCGGTACAGCGTTCTTTGATATGGATAACGATGCCGATGAGGATCTGTACTGGCTCGGCTCGCTAGCCGCACGCGGAGAGGGTCCGCAAGGAGATTTCGCACCTGGGTTTGGTCGCATGCTCCAGAACGCCGGGGATGGGACGTTCAGAGATGTAACGGTCGAATCGCACACGGTGGATGCACTGGCTATCGATTATTCAGTGCTTGAAACCAACAACCACGATTTCAATGCCAGCAAGCAACGACTTGGTATCGAATTCCATGAGAACGGCAAGGGTGTCGCGGTTGGAGACTTGAACGGTGACGGCTATGTCGACCTGATCGGCACAAACTCCAATGGCGAAACTTTCATGTCCGACGGTGAACGAGCGGTTGTGGGTGGCCCGCTGTTTGTGTGGATGAGCGCCGGGGGCGACAACAACTGGATATCGTTCAGGCTGAAGGGGCGCATGGCGATCGATGGCACCGGTTCGAACGCCGATGGAATCGGTGCGAAGGTCACAATCACTCACGCGCTTCGGAGAGAGACATCGACCATCCAGATGAAAGAGGTTCTTGGGTCATCCAGCTTCCTGTCGATGAGTTCCCTAGACGTTCATTTTGGTCTGGGCGACGCCGACAAAATTGCAGTGACAATCGACTGGCCCAGCGGTTTGACGACTGCCTATAATGATCTGAACGTCAACCAGATCCACGAGTTCACCGAACCTGCGAACTAGTTAGTTTGAACTACGATTCCTCGTCAGCCCGTTTCGGCTTGGTAGCGATCGCGAGCGCAAGTCCCATCAACGAGAACACTGTCACAAGTATGTAGGCGTACTTCCAGCCGTTCATGAACGAAGCACTAGCGGCGGCGTCGCCAGTAATGTCGCTCAGCGGAATGTCGAACCCGTCGGAGACCATCACTCCTACAACTACGGCTGAAGCTATCGCCTGCCCCGCCACGTTGCCGACATTCCTCGTGAGGTTTGTCAACGCACCAACAACACCGAAAGATTCTTTAGGCACGCTACCCAGAATGGTGCTGTTGTTAGGCACTCCCCATAGTCCCATCGCAAGTCCGTTGAACAGAAGCACGACCATGACGATCCACATCGGTGTCTCGGCCGTGAACGTCATGAATGCGATTGCCGTAAATATCAGCAGCGAGAAACCGACTATCGTGAACGGTCTTTCACCAAGTTTGTCTCCCATGCGACCTGAAGAGCTCGCAGCAACTGCCATACCAAGAGAGCTGAGGAAGAGAATTCCTCCGGCGAGGGCCTCGCCGATATCGCGCAGGCTGATGAGATAGATGGGCATCATGAATCGGACGGCTGTCGTTCCCAAGAATCCCAAAAATCGTGTCGCAACGGCCATCGAAAATACGATGTTCTTGAACATTCTCAATTCGAGCATCGGTGCATCGGATTTGAGTTCCCACCAAATGAAATATGCGAATAACGAAACGGCCGAAGCTGCACCACCGAGAATCAGCGGAGAAACGATTGGAACGCCAAACGGATTGTTGATAAGGATCACGACGAGCGTGATGGTGATGCCAGAAACGATTGCTCCCATCCAGTCGAATGCCGGTCGAGGACCGGTTCGTTGCTGGCTAACGATCTTCTCGTCAAGAATGAAGTACCCGGCGATGAAGGCGATTCCGATCGGTATGGTCAATATGTAGAACAGTGCCTGCCACGGTAGGAATTGCAGTACTAGACCTGCGATAACCGGGCCCATAGCCCCGCCGACTGCGACAGCTGTTGTCTGTGCGCCAATCGCTTTTCCGCGTTCACGTGCAGGAAATACCGAGAGGACCATGGCTGTTCCGACCGACTGACCCATCGAGTTGCCAATAGCGGTAAATGTTCTCGCGGCTATCAGCAGTCCAAACGTTGGAGCAAGGCCTGTGAATACCGACCCACTGCCGAAAAGAACGAGACCAATTAGGTGGGTTCTCTTGCGACCGATGATGTCGGCCATCCTGCCCATCGGCATCATGAATGCGCTGATAGTCAGTCCTTGGACAATCACCACCCATGAAGCCGATCGCAGGGTTACGCCGAAGGTGTCGGCAATTTGCGACAAAGCAAGGAACACCATTCCCATGCTGGCGACCATCGTGAAAAACGAGATGCCGATAGCGATAAACGCTTTCCATTTGTAAGCGTCGAGTGGATCAGGCTGTTGAGCAGGCGTCTGCGGTGATGTTGCGGTCTCCCTCAAGCGATGAGGTCTGCTTCAACAGGACGATGGTTTTTTGGCATGGGCGCCATACTACTCCCGCCCCGACACCAAAATGCAAGTCGAATGTTTTGATTGAGGCAAATGGACGCTATGTCGCTCGCTGCTCAATCCAGTCGAGGTCGAACTCGAAGCCGAATCCGGGTGCGTTGGACGGTGTGAGATATCCGTCTTTGATAACCGGAGTACCCGGCAACACAACGAGTTCCTCAAGTGGCACTCCTGGAGGGGCAACGCCTTCGGAGCGCTCAGCCCACATCACCGATGACATCGCGTACGCAAGGTGTTGACCATACGGGTAGTTCGTGCTTGCGTGAGGGATGACGGTAAGTCCGTGCGCCTCTGCCAGATGGCAGATTTTGATACCGGCGGTTAGGCCTCCAACCCATTGCAGGTCGGGCTGGAAGATGTCTACAAGACCGTGGCTGGCCGCGAGTGCGAACGGGTGGATCGAGTACCAGTGTTCGCCGGTTGCAAGCGTCTGATAGGGAATACGTTGGCGGAGATTGAAGTAGCTGTCCATATCTTCTGGCAGCATGTAGTCCTCAAGCCATTTAATGTTGTAGGGGCGCAAGCGCTCGGCAAGACGAACCATATAGTCGGTGTTCATCGACATCCAACAATCGACGGCGATTTCTACGTCATCGCCAACCTGCTCACGGGTTTTCACAACCAATTCTTCTGTTCGGTTCAACCCCGGCAGTCCAGCGTCGGGTCCTTCACGCAGGAAGAGTTTTACTGCCTTGAAGCCGAGTTCGAGGAACCAGTCGATCGAGTTCTCGGTGCCATACGAGAGATCGGTGTTACTGGCATAGCAAAATATCTTTTCTTTCTGCGGCCCACCAATTATTTCGTAGACCGGTCTGTTGAGCAGCTTGCCCTTGAGATCCCAGAGTGCGTTGTCGACAGCACTTATGGCGAAGCTGGAAACACCTGCCGTTCCATAAGGGGATGTCGCCTTCTGCATGAGATCCCAAACCCGCTCGGTCGCCATGCAGTTTTCGCCCTCGATCACAGGGCCGATGTGGTCGTTGATGAGGGGGACGGTAACACCGCTGTGGAGCGTAAGTCCAAATCCCCATGTACCGTCTTCAGCGGTGACGACACACGCTGTTCGCTTCCAGTTGTTGCCCCAGTCGGATCGCTTCAGCTCAGGGTAGCGTTGCATCGGGCTGACAAAGCCGTTGGTTTCGATCTTGGGAACACGGGGCTTTGTCGTAGGGCGTGGCGTTACGTCGACTTCGATGGCTTTGACTGAGGCTATTTTCATATGACGTAATTTCCTGTTTAGTGGCGACTTGCGAATGCTGGGCGGACTTTACAGGAATATTGATTGGTTGATGGTGTGGTCGGTTTTCTAGTGATGTTGATCCATCTGACTATGAAATACCCATTCCCCGAGCGGAGTCAGCAGAGTCAAGGGATCTGGCGAGGTCGTGCAAGGCAGTGGGCTAGCATGGTCGGTGAATCCGCTGAGGTCCCTCCACTTCGCTACGCTTCGGTCGGGAAATCGGGTAGTTTATTATCTAAAAAAGCTCGTAGCAATAGAAGAATTCTCCCTTAATCTTTCCTGCTCCCGGCGGGAAAGATTAAGGGAGTAGGCGAAATTATTCGCCGCGGAACTGTTCGTCGGAGTTTGCGCGGAGGAAGTCCATGTTCATCTCGATTCCGAGTCCTGGGCCATCCGGCATGTGCAGCCTGCCCTCTCGGACATCAAGCGGCGTCTGAATAAACTGGTCGTAGGCTCCCAATCGATGTCGAGCCGTCTCGAGCTTGTAGAAATTAGGTACGCTCATCATCACCTGCGCACCCGCCAGAATGTTGATGGGACCACTGGCGTCGTGAGGTGATATTGGCACATAGTAGGCCTCTGCCATCGTCGAGATTTTCTTTAGCTCCGAGATGCCACCTGTCCAGGTGACATCGGGCATCAGGAAATCGGCCAAATCCTGCTCAAGCACCGCGACGAATTCCCAGCGAGTGTGGAGACGCTCACCAACCGATATCGGTAGTTCAATCTGATTGCGAACGTTCTTGAGCGCATGAGTGCTTTCGACTGGCACCGGCTCTTCCCACCAGTGGATGTTGGACGGTGCGACGCTACGTGACAGTCGAACAGCTGTTGGCACGTCGAAGCGACCGTGTGCGTCGATCAGCAGCTCCATGTCGGGGCCTGCACCCTCGCGAATTGCGGCGGTGATTTGGTTCCCTTCTGCCTCGCCGCTGGCAGTCATCGTGCCACTGAGATAACCGTTGCTTTCTTCGACCATGTGCGGATACGGATCGAACTTCATGGCCGTGTGCCCGGAGTCCGCAATTTCTTTTGCCTGTCGCTTCGCTTCATCGGGTCCGATATTAGGATCAGGATGGGTATAGAGCTCGATGTTTTCTCGAACCGGTCCTCCGAGCAGGTTGTAGATCGTCTCATTCATCGCCTTGCCGCGAATGTCCCAGAGTGCGATATCGATACCGCTGATGGCGTTCGTCGAGGCTCCCCGCGAGCCCATGTAGGTGAAGCGCCGAAAAATCTTGTTCCAGATCTGCTCAATGTTGAAAGGGTTGTCACCGACTATCAGCGGATTCAGCTGTTGCAGCACTGCGCACACGGCACGGTTCGCCACTGGGTGGGTTGTCGTAACTTCTCCCCAACCGGTAATTCCTTCGTCGGTCTGCACTTCAACGAAAATGTATTCGCCCTGCCTGCCAAAGTTGTAGGCGGCGGTTGCAAGTAGTAGCCAGGGCGTGACTTTGGTGATTTTCATAGAAGCCTCTCTATCCTGTTCGAGTTGGCGGTCATCACAGCATGTTATGAATTAAGTCGTGTGTGAATTTCACGTCAAGTTTCACAGCGAATTTGAGTAACGACAAGTAGCATATCGCCGTCCACGTTGATTTTTGCGATTCACAGATTATTCTTGCCGAAATCGCCTCGTCGAAGCCTGGAAGCGAATATCCTCAACGATTCCGCTGTCGCTCCTAGACGGCCCGAAGCTGGTATGCACTTATTGAAAAGGGACGACTGAACAATGTTGTCGACGACGACGAATTCTCACGAACGGCAAAACGTCGTGATCATTGGAGCAGGATCCGCCGGGCTGGCGACAAGCTATTTCCTCAGTGAGAAAAATATCGATCACGTTGTCCTGGAACGGGGTGAAGTCGGTAATACTTGGAATGTCGAACGATGGGACGGGTTTCATCTAGTGAATCCAAACTGGGCGGTTCGACTGCCTGGGTTTCACTATGTTGGCGAGGAGCCTGAGGGCTATCTGTCGAAGCGCGAAACGATCGACTACCTGCAGGATTACGCGAAGCATTTCGACGCGCCGGTTCGAGCCGGTATTGAGGTCGAGACTCTCGGACAGCACGGCGATGCCTATCGTCTGACGACCAGCTCAGGTCATATGATCGAGGCCCGGTGTGTCGTGGTGGCAACCGGTGCGTTCGGTGTTCCGAAGACGCCTGATTTTTCGTCGGGTCTGAGTTCTTCTGTCACGCAGATCCATTCGGCTGAGTACAAGAATCCGAAGACTCTGTACGACGGCGGAGTACTGGTTGTGGGTTCTGGTCAATCGGGGGCACAAATCGCCGAGGAGTTGCTCCAGGCGGACAAGCAAGTATGGCTATCGGTGGGCAATGCTGGAAGACGCCCGCGGCGCTACAGAGGGCGAGACTCGTCATGGTGGAACTACACGATGGGCAATTTCGACAAGACGATCGAAAATGTGGAATCGATCGATAGCGCACGTTTCGGTTCGTCATCGCACACCAGTGGTGCCGGCGGAGGTCATGATATTTACCTACGGCAGATGGCCAAGAACGGCGTCACGCTGGTGGGTCCGGTGACTGGCGGCGACGACGTTACGATTTCACTTCGAACTGATCTGAAGGAAATTCTGGATGCTGTTGACGCCCACCCGATCCAGTGGAAACAAGGTGTTGATGAGTACGTCGAGAAGCACGGCATCAAGGTGCCGATGGACGATACGGTCGATCCACCGGGGATTAAGCACTGGCCGAAGGGCGCAGTTCTGAGTGAGCTTAACTTAGTCGAAGCCGGGATCAAGACCATCATATGGTCGACGGGATTTAAGTACGACTTCGACTGGATCAAGCTTCCGATCACAGGTGAGCACAATTTTCCGATTCAGCGGCGGGGCGTCACCGAATATTCTGGGCTTTATTTCATGGGACTGCAGTGGATGTATGGGTCTAAGTCGGCGCAGTTTATTGGAGTCGGTGAAGATGCGGAGTACGTCGCAGGCCATGCAGCTGAGCGGTTTGGATAAGCATCGCCGAACACTCCATATCCCGACCGCTGGGTCTCCTGAGTCAGTCGAAGGGCGTAGCGAAGTGGAGGAACCTTCGGTGGATGAGTGGCGAGTAGCGCCCCCCCTCGTCAGAGATCCTGAATCAAGTCCAAGATGACGTACGATGGTTGTGCTGTTATCAGGGAGTTAATAATTTCCAGCGGACATAAAAACAGCCCACAGCCGAATATTGGCTGCGGGCTGTTTTGCTATTCAATTGACTGATGTTAGTCAGCAGTGCCGAACTAGTCTGAGGCTCCGGCTGGTGCGGCCTCAGCAATTCCGGTCACTTGGTCAGTCTCAACTTCAGGCGATCGCCCTTCGATCGAGATGTTCGGGATCCATTCGAGCCACTTAGGCAGGTACCAGGCACGATCGCCAAGTATCCGCAATACGCTAGGAACGAGCAGCGAGCGAACTATCGTTGCATCGATCAGAACTGCGGCACCAAGACCGAATCCCATCGACTGGAAGAAAGCGATGTCGCCAAGTGCAAATCCTCCGAACACAGCAACCATGATGAGCGCCGCGCCTGTGATGATGCTCGCAGTACGTCGCAGCCCAAATGCCACGGATTCCGTCGCGAGACCAGTTAAGTCGTAGTGCTCCTTGATACGACTGAGCATGAACACGTGGTAGTCCATCGACAGTCCAAACAGAATGCTAAACATGAACAGCGGTAACCAGAATTCAATTTGATCAACTTGCTCGAATCCGAACAGTTCAATCAAGAATCCCTTCTGGAATACCAGCACTACAAGACCGTATGCAGCACCTACTGAGAGGAGGTTCATGATGATCGACGCGATCGAAATCGTTATCGACCTGAACGCCAGCAGCAACAGGATAAAGCTCAGGCTCAGCACAGAAGCGAACACAACCGGGAGGTACTCGTCGGTGATTTTTACCGAGTCGACGATCTCCGCCGGTCCACCACCAACAAGCGCTTCGTAGGAACTATCTGGCACACCCGCGAACGCTTCAGGAATCAACTCTGATCGCAGATCACGAATAGTGTTCAGCGCCTTTTGATTTTGGGGATCACCTGGAATCTGCGATCTCAGGACTGCTAGATTTGCGCCAGCCTCAACTCGCACATCCGGTGCCTGTAGACCATCATCGACGGTCATCAGCTGTTCGAGCTTAGTAAGCGCACTTGCGATTGGCTCAGAGCCTACGTCACCGTCAATGGCTACCACTGCGCGGGCGTCGGAACCGAATCCGAATTTCTCATCGAGCTTCTCGAACCCCTTCTTTGCCGGGAGATCATCTGGCAACACGGAAATACCACTCGTCCCTTTTTCCAGATCGAGGTAGAAATACGCAAGAATCAGCAGAATTGCGGCTGCACCAATCATGCTCATCCACGGACGTTTCATCACAGAGATCGTGATGGCGTTCCACATACCTGAACTTGCGTCGGGATCGGACGGGGTCTCGTCACCGTATACACCGGATAATTTTACGCCCGTGAAGCGTCGAATCAGGGTTAGCACGATAAGAATTAGCATCACACCAGCAGAAACCATGATCACATCGGTGCCGAAACCGGCTGTCATGGTCAGGACCACAACACCGACGATGAACAATCCTGCCGTCAAAGGAAGAGGTACCCGAACAGCGTGCACCTTGTCGCCAAGAATTCCGATAATTGCAGGTAACAGCGTGATGCCTGTTATCACCGCCAGGAACACCACCAGAATGGAGCCGACTCCGAATGCCTGGAACGTCCGTACAGGGATGACCAGCATTCCGAGCATCGCCAGAACTACCGTAAATCCACTAAACACCACGGCTCGACCCGCAGTACCACCAGCAACCTCAATTGCCTGTTGCTTTTCGAGTCCACGCTCACGTTCTTCTTTATAGCGAGAGAGGATGAACAGCGAGTAGTCGATACCCACTGCGAGCCCCATCATCGAAAGAATGTTTGGAACAAATTCGTTTAGTTCCATGAACTGACCGACAATTGCGGTCAGCCCAATAGCAGCGAAGATTGCTGCTATCGCCAGAATGATTGGAATGAACGCTGAAACCACGGCTCCGAACACCAGAGCGAGAATGATGATTGCAATTGCTACACCTATGGTTTCACCGGTAACAAGATCGCTTTCAGCCAGTTCACTAAACACATGGTTGATGCTGGCGTTACCGATCATGTAAACCTCGAACGTACCGTCCGTGAACTCGTCTGCTACATGCAGTAGGGTTTCGATCTCGCCAGCCGATTCTTCAAATACTTCGATCGACGTAAGCAAGGTCGTGCCGTCTTCGGACACCATGCCTTCGTAATCGCTGAATTTACCGACTAAGACTTCGACATCGTGCTCGGTTTGAGCACCAGCAAGAGCATCGCCGAACTCGGTTACTCGCTGATCGAAGGCGGCATCACCGGGTTTCAAGCCATCGGCCAGTATCAGAACGAACTCACCCGAAGTTTCGGGGCCAGTGGATTCTTCCTCATTGTTCGTGCCGTCGATCTCGCCGAAGCGTTCATCGATGAGCATCTGAGCACGTTCATACTCGAGGACTTTGGTTGGTCCTTGCTCTCCTTCGAGAGCGCTTTCCAACATAGTGCTTGCGAGTGCGCCCGAAGCGACAAGAGCCAGTATCCAACCTGCAACGATCCACCACGGACGTCGACCGCTAAAGCTTGCGATTCCCTCTACAGAAACTCTCATTGTTATCACCGTTGAAATATTTACGAAGCGCTATGTACTGAATTCATTACATTCTGAAACAACAGCAGTCCACTTTGAACCGTCCTGAGCCGAATGTTGAGGTTTTAGACCAAATGCTGATGATTAGTCTGGTCTACCCCAATCAGCAACCGGTTCGACAGCAACAAAACTAAACAGCAATCGACAAATTGGAATCCCCACTAAGGGGTATGTTTCGCACGAGAGCGACAGATAACTACGCTGGAATTTGTGTTCCAGCATCCACCTGACAAGACTTCACTGTGGATACACTGTGCGGCCGTGGCAATATCGACAGAATCCCAACCAAAATCGCTCCCTCGGGTTGCGCGTACGCCATTTTACTACGGTTGGGTCGTGCTTTTTGTCGCGGCGCTGGCGAGCTTTGTTTCCGGACCTGGGCAGACTTTCACATTCTCGGTTTTTCAGGATTCGTTTATCAATGATCTTGGTCTGTCGGCCACCGCAATCTCAACCTTGTATCTGTTCGGGTCGCTGACAGCCGCAGGGATGATCATATTTATCGGACGCAGTCTTGATAGGTATGGACCTCGAAGAATGATGGTCGTATCCGTTGTAGTTCTGGGACTTGGCGCACTATGGCTTTCCCGCGTGCACTCAAGTTGGCAGCTGTTTGTTGGGTTCACAATTATGCGGACGATGGGCCAGGGGGCGTTAAGCCTCATTCCCGCGACGGTTGTTTCAATTTGGTTCGTTCGTAAGCGTGCGATGGCGCTAGCGCTGATGGCTTTGGGCGGTGCTCTGGCGAGTGGTATCTACCCGTTTTACGGGGCCACGTTGATAGGTGAATTCGGATGGCGAACAGCGTGGGTTGCGATCGCAGTTACCGGATGGGTGCTTCTCATCGTACCTGCCATTATTTTCATTCGTACCAGCCCGGAATCGATCGGACTACTCCCTGATGGCGACACAAGCGATGGCGCTCCCGGTGACGACTCAAAAGTAAAGGAAAGCCACTCAGAGTTCTCGTGGACTGTCCGAGAAGCGACGCGTTCTCGCACTTTGTGGTTTCTCATATTTGCAGGTTCGGCCCAGTCATTGGTCGGCACGGGCGTAGCGTTCCAGCAAGTATCAATCATGACCTCAAAAGGCATGACAATCGGAGCGGCAGCGGGAGTATTCGGCATCATGGCGCCGACTGCGATAGCAGGTCAGTTCTTGGCAGGCTATCTTGCAGGACGTTATCCAGTTCGTTATTTGATCGCCGCCGGTCAAGTGGGAATCGTAGCTGCAATGATCATGTTGCTGGGTTCGAGCGAACTCTGGCATGCCTACACCTATGGGGCGATTCTTGGAACGGTCATGGGCTTTCTTATGAATCTGAATCACGTGGTTTGGCCCAATTATTTCGGTCGGCGACATCTGGGGAGTGTCCGTGGGATTACAAATTTCGGAACGATGTCGGCAGCTGCGATAGGACCGCTTCCCCTCGCACTTTCTCTCGACCTCACAGGTTCCTACGCCGTCGGCCTAATCATCTACATGGTGCTACCGCCTCTATGTGGGCTTGCTGCAATTCTGGCTGGGAGACCCGGAAGACCGGTTCGAGCACGGCTGCTGGCATAAGCACGCGGTCTAAAACGACAAGATGATTCAGCAGTCGTCGCCGCATCTTCCACGGATTCAATAGTCCAACCGCTCTCAGGCTGATGTAAAGTGCGCCGAAGTTTCCTGTAAGAGAAATGTTTACTCGACTGAAAGCTGTTTGATCAAATGACCCAGATGTCTGGCGCAAAATTCCTGGCTGAAACCATGCATGGTTACGGCGTATCCCACTTCTTCTTTATGCCGGTAATAGTCGCTGACGCCATGCCTGAAATGGAGCGGCTCGGAATCACTCGAGTGATGGCGCACAGCGAGAAGCCTGCTGCCTACATGGCCGACGGGTATGCACGGGCGAGTCGATCAGTTGCGTTCTGTGGAGCCCAGTCGGTGGGTGCGAATAATCTGGCTGCTGGTCTTCAGGACGCCTATCTGGCGAGTTCACCTGTGGTTGCCCTAACAGGGCGGTTGCCACAGGAACTGCAGGATCGATGGGCATATCAAGAAGTCGACCATACCAGTCCGTTCAGTGCGGTCACAAAATACAGCAGTCGGGTGAACAGCACCGATCAGTTACCCATGTTCTTACGACAGGCTATCCGTGAGGCGACCACGGGAACTCCGGGACCAGCACACCTCGATCTCGCAGGCATATCCGGTGGTGATATTTCGACCGGAGAGGCCGATCTTGACGTTGTAATTGAAGAGCAATTCACAAGCTTGCCGCCGTTCCGACCTGAGCCAGATTCAGCATCTGTGAACGCCGCACTTGGTGAGCTTTCACGGGCAGCACGGCCGGTGATCGTCGCTGGTGGTGGTGTCACATCGTCTGACGCAAGGAAAGAGCTAATTGCCCTTGCAGAGCGACTGAACATCCCGGTCGCAACCGCGCTCAACGCCAAGGCGATGTTCCCGGCGGATCACCCGCTTGCCGTTGGTGTACCGGGTGCATATTCGAGAGCTTGTGCAAATCAGGTGTTGGCCGAGGCCGACCTGGTCTTTTTCATTGGAAGTCACACAGGTGGTCAGGTGACGAACGACTGGAAACTCCCTCGCGCCGGAACTCGGGTTCTTCAACTCGATATCAATGCAGTGGAGCTCGGCAGGTCGTTCCCGATATCTGTCGGTCTTCAAGCAGACGTCCGAGCGGGGCTTCAGAAGATGTTGGACATCAGCAGTGAGGTTGGCACAGCTAGCGATGAGCAGCAGCGTGCCACATGGATAGGCCGTACACAGCAGCTGGTTGGCGACTGGAAGGCGAGTGTCGATGATCTCTGGAATTCGGATGACGAGCCGATGCGAACCGAGCGGTTGTGCAAGGAATTAACCGAACTATTGCCAAGTGACTCGATCCTTCTTTCTGATACCGGCCATTCTGGGATTTGGACGGGCACGATGATCGATTTCAAGAGTCCTGACCAATCGTTCATTCGTTGCGCTGGATCGCTCGGCTGGGCGTTCCCAGCGGCATTTGGAGCAAAGGCGGCTGCTCCTGATCGTCCCGTGATTACGTTCGCTGGAGATGGCGCTCTCTGGTACCACTTCATGGAACTCGACACCGGCGTTCGATATGGACTGAACACGGTCACGGTCGTAAACAACAACGCGTCGCTGAACCAAGAGCGCGGCCTTAACGAACGCAACTACGGTGGCCCCCTGCCCGGTTCTGATGAGCTGTGGAAGCTAACCGAGACCGATTTCGCGGCGATGTCTGAACAGATGGGTGGGTTTGGAATTACCGTGACTAAGCCCGGTGATTTCGAGGGTGCTTTAGATCAGGCATTGAACGCTGGTAAACCTGCGGTGATCGACGTCAAAACAAATATCGACAGCATCGCTCCTGCTGCATGGAACTAGTAGACTCCCGCACCAGAAATTAACCAAACATGACCCAGTCAGTGATCTGCATGGGGCCGTTTCACTTTTACACTAATTTCATTTAACGACATCGAATGTCAAGGAGAACATCATGCTCGCAGCCGGTACCGGAAGAGTCGATATCACCCCGCCGATTGGGATAGCCCACGCCGGGTGGGGTGCTCAATCGCACGAAGGCGCCGAGGGTATCGACATGCCGCTCACAATCACTGCTTTAGTAATCGAGGCTGATGGCAATACCGAGCCGGCTGCACGAATCGCGATTCTCGATATCGACACGTGCATGTTGATTGAGGCATACGACGTTCGAATTCGCGATGCAGTAACCGAAAAGACTGGTATATCTGCCGCGAACCAGCGGGTTTCGTACACGCATACACACTCGGGGCCAATTGAGGGGCTGTCGTGGATCGTTAAGGGTGCTGAGATGGTCGAACCGTGGTTCCACTCGATGGCTCCCGCTTCGGCAAAAGCTGTCGAGGAAGCTATACGGAACATAGTCCCAGTCCGGGCAGATTCTGGCACGGGCCACTGCGAGATTAATATCAACAGGCGTCCAGTAAGCCACGATGGCAATGTATTTACGGGTCGGAATCCAGGCGGTTTTGTTGACCACGAAGTACTGGTCACTGCCATCGATGATCTCGATGGAAACCCGGTGGCAACACTAGTGAACTATGCCTGCCACCCTACGATCATGGGTCCCGAAAACAAGCTGATAACACCCGACTATCCGGGACCAGTTCGTGAGACTGTCGAGAGCATCGTCGGCGGCACCTGCCTGTTCTTACAGGGAGCGGCTGGGAATCAAGGTCCAGTGGACGGCTTTTCGGGCGATACGGCCGTGTACCGGAAGCTCGGCAAGCAGCTGGGAATCGAAGCCGCTCGAGTTCGTCTGAGTATCGATCCTGTTCCACGTGAAGAAAAGCTAGAGGAAATCCTGCCGTCAGGCGCTGACCTCGGGATGTACACATTCAATCAGGCTGGAGAATCGGACGACACGCTTGGTGTTGTCGAATCAGCATCATCACTACCTATCAAGGAGATGCCGCCCGAGTCTGACGTTCAAGCAAATTTCGATCGCATCAGTGCAAATCTTGAGACGGTCCGAAAAGGCGGCGGCTCTGTCGAAGAAGTCAAGCAGGCGGCATTTCCGGCAAAGCGTGAGACGCTGCTACTTCGCCACACTCAGACTTTCGGTCGGGGCGGTGAAAAAAGAGATATCCCGATACAGGTAATACGGATCGGCAACACTGCGTTGGTCGCAATTCCTGTGGAACCTTTCGCTGAGATCGGAACTGCTGTGAAAGAACGATCACCCGCCGATTGGACGCTATTTTCCGGCTACTCGAACGGCTACTACGGCTATCTCCCGATGGCGTATGCCTACCCGGAAGGTGGATATGAAGTTGGACCAACGGCTCCGTTCGAGGCGGGAGCGGCCGAGCAGATGATCGAAGACTGCCTCGACGCCATCAGGAAACTCTGGGATTAATCACGAAAAATAACAAGCCGGGAACGGCCAAGGTTCAATATGACAGATACCCCAAACGGCCCAAAACTTGCGATTTCGGTCGCCCAGTTCGACGATGCGACCCTACGTCGAGTTCGACAACTGGGAATTACGAATGTCCACTCAAGTGGAGGCGCGGGAAGTTCCGATTCAAACTTTGGACGAGAGGATCAGTTGCCGTGGACTGAGGAGGGGCTTGGTGCCAACGTGAAGGCTCTGGAGGCTCACGGTATCAAGCTGGGTATCAAGATGATCACCGGGTTCCCAAACGCAATATATGGCAGGCCGGGTCGAGACGACGAGATCGAAAAAGTCATCAAGTCCGTGAGAGTGGCTGGGCGGCTGGAGATACCCGTTGTTGAGTACAACTGGTACGCCCATCGAATTGTCGAGGGCTATTCATATGTCGAGGGCCGTGGTGGATCCGAGTATCACGCGTTCGACTATGAATCGATCAAAGATTTACCGCCGCTGCCCGAGGAGGGTGCACATACAGCGGACGCGATGTGGGACAACATCACCTATTTCCTCAAGGCTGTAATCCCCGCAGCAGAAGAGGCCGGTGTGCGACTGGCCTTGCACCCGAACGACCCACCGGCACCGATCAGCCGAGGGTCAGAGCAGATCATGGGCAGTATCGATGGTTGGAAGAAGCTGGTCGGGCTGGTCGATTCCACGGCAAACGGGATTACATTCGACTGCGGTGTGACCCGTGAAATGGGCGGCGACCCTGTTGAGACGGCTCGGTATTTTGGTGATCTCGACCGCATAAATCACGTCCACTGGCGCAACGTCATCACAGAGATCCCAAAAGAAAAGTACACCGAGGTGTTTCTGGACGAAGGTGAAGTCGACATGCTCGGAGTGATGAAAGAGCTTGTTCGCCAGGGGTACCCGCGGCTCGTGTACCCGGAGCACCCGCCAAGAATGGATCACGACAAGGAGTTCCCGACTGACGGCTTCGGTGCTGGTTATACCGGCTTCGCCTATACAGTCGGATACGCCCGTGCCACTTTGCAAGCGGCACTGGTGGTATAACCCGTTGTGACATATTGTCGTTCACTTCTCTCGGCGGTAGTATCCGCTCAGCACTCAGTACAAATTTAGTTGGCCTATTTCGGCCCGTCTGGCAGAGACCATGTATAACTTGAACCATATTCACTTGAAATCGAACGATCCGATGAAAGCGGCCACGTGGTGGGTCGATAACTTTGGATTTGAGATCGTCGACGACTCGACGCGAGACACCGGTGATCGGTTCGTGAAGTGCCGATCTGGAAACGGTGTTCCTGTGAATATTTCTGGACCCCTAGATGGCCAGACGTTGGTTGAGAGCGATTCTGGACCGAATCTGGGCCTTGAGCATTTCGGTTTTGATGTCGTCGACATCGATGCAGAAATCGAAAGACTGGGGAAGGTCGGAGCGCCTTTGGTGGAGGGTCCCAACGCCCTCCCCGACGGCACGCGATTCTGCTGGGTGAGTGCGCCGGACAACGTCCGTGTTGAGCTGATTCAGTGGCCGGGGTAAGGAGCTAGCTATTGTCGCTGTCGGCAGCGAGGTTTTCACCTCGGAGCCGGTTGGCGCGGATATTGTGGCGTCCCGGGTACCGTACCGGTAGGTGTCCATCCTCGATCATCGCACGATCGACTTCACGCATCTCGTCGGTCGTGATGTGAAGTATTCCAACAGTGGCTACAGGAAATGGCTCAGGCATGTTGAGATTCTGTCAGATGTTCCGATTGTTCAAGCGAATGCACCGATTTCAGAGTTCCGTATTTGGTCCCAGACCGAAGTAAGGGTTTCGACACGCTGGCACACTCAGTAGTATCCTGCCCGTCGCAGCGAGTCCCATGCTGCAGAGCCGCAAACACTAGGAGTGCGAAATGAAACTGCTTTTCTTCAACGACTTTCAATTAGGTGTGCTCAAACGCGATAACGTCATCGACGTATCGGATGTTGTTGCGGACATACCGCGCCTTGAGCCTCAGCAGTTGATAACAGGTTTGATCAGTAATTTCGCCAGTTACAAGGCAAAACTCAATGCGGCTGTCGACGCTTCCGACGGAGTACCTGTTTCTGGGGTTCGAGTACGCCCGCCGCTGCCGAGGCCAAGCAATATCGACTGCATGGCAGTGAACTATATGGAGGATGGCACCCGGGACGAACCTGCGCAGATACAGGTTTTCCAGAAATCGCCGAACGCAATTATCGGTCCTGGCGACACTATGGTTCTTCCCGACACGCCAGCAACGGTTTTCGAAGGTGAAGCAGAACTGGCGCTTGTGATTGGCAAGACGGCAACCAACGTTAGCGAAAACGACGCATTTGACTATATTTTTGGCTACACGAACTTCATCGATGGCTCGGCGCGGGGATTGGGTGGATCAAGTGTTTTCCACGCAATGAAATCACGAGATACATTCGCTCCCATCGGTCCGTATATCGTAACCGCTGATGAAATTTCCAGTCCGCAGAGCCTGCAGATTCAGCTGAGCAACAACGGCGTGCTACGCCAAAATTTCAACTCTGACGACATGGCGCACAAGATCGGACGTTGCATTGAGTACATCACGGCGATCCACACCCTCGAACCAGGTGACATAGTTGCTACAGGCACGAATCACCGGGGATTGAATCCGTTCCAGGATGGCGATGTGATCGATCTCGAGGTCGAAGGACTTGGGCGACTGACGTTCAACGTGAAAGACGACCTAAAACGTAGCTGGGCACGCGAAACCCACCTCGAACGTGAAGAACAGGGACTTTCGGCTTCACCACCGCAGGATTCTGGCAAGTACAGCTAAATGGTCCAGCGCTCTGGCTTTAATAGCGGAAGCCGAAGCGCGGACTATTGAACGTGAGATGCGAGACCTGAAAACATGCCGGAATGACATTTCGACTGATTCGACTTCACACAGTCGTGGTCTTGTTGGTGTTGGCTGTCATATATTCGTTACTCGTCGCATTCGACCATCCCATGCCGATCAGATTCGCTAACGGAATAAAACCGGACAATCTCAAAACCGAGAATGGGATCAGTTGGTCGCCGAAAATTCTCGCCTTTTCGGGAGTGATTTCTGACGGCGTTCTTGTTGTTGATCGATAGTCGCTAGAGCCAGCAAGCTCAATTTACTCGATATCCCAGTTGATTTGATGATTTGGCAAACGGCGATGGGTGTACCATCTCGCTCGCAGCAACCAGCTCGTTACTGCGACAAGCCTGTTCGCGCCTGCCTTTGGCGAACGAGAACGCATATGACATCCAAAGCAACTGATCTTTCATACGTTATTCATCACACAAGAGCGATGCGGCGGTTGAAGCCCGATCCCATCCCGGAAGATGTGCTGTTGAAGTTGATCGACGCAGCGAACCAGGGGCCTACCGGAAGCAATAAGCAGAACGCACGCTGGATAGTTGTTCGTGATGATGAGCAGCGGCAGAAACTCGCCGATCTGAATCGCAAGGCAGTGGATACGTACATCGACGGCCCACGCTCATCGCTGCCGTCGAGAGACGGAATCGTGAGAGCTGTGAAATGGCAGCGGGATCACTTCCATGAGATCCCTGCCCTGCTGATCCCCTGCCTGATGTTCGAAGATAATCCCGTTGACACGTGGCAGGCCGGAGCGGGTTCAGGCGGATCGATATGGCCTGGGGTACAAAATGTGCTGCTGATGGCTCGCTCGCTTGGGCTGGGCGCTGCGTTGACGACACTTGGGCTATCCGACCGACCGGCAGCTAAAGCAGTGCTGGGATTACCCGATCTGGTCGAGCCTTATGCGATCCTCCCGGTTGGATACCCAACGGGGAAATTTGGCTCCCTCACGCGCCTGCCACTTGAGGAAGTTATTCATTACGACCGCTGGTAGTCCGTGGCCAGAACCGACCCTGAGAACTGAGAATTTAATCTATGCAGACAATGAAAGTTACCCGCATCTACACTGGCGATGACGGGCAATCGCACTTCGAAGATATCGTGGTGGAGCTCGGAGTCAACGCTAATAAAACTGGCCAAGTGTCTGAGCGATTCGATGCGACCGGACTGATTTTTAGAGAGACAAGTGGCAATTACGACTACGATTTTCACAATGCTCCACGGCGCCAGTACATAGTGAATCTCGATGGTGCAGTGGAGATAACCGTAGGCAGTGGTGAGAAACGGGTGCTATCGGCTGGCGAAGTTTTTCTGGCTGAGGACACGACGGGGCAGGGTCACATCAGCAAAGCTGTGAACGGCAAAATTCGGCATTCGCTGTTTATCACACTGGATAACGACTAAATCGCTTGTACCCGGCGGATGAGGTCTGATAATTGGTCTTCGTTTGTGGAGTCTAGGTTCACGTCGATCGACACCCGATCGGCATAACCCTGTCTCTCTGCGATCTCGCCTGGAAGAGAATCGAAGGTTCCGGTCGTGGTGAACTCCTGAACCACCTCAAGAGGCACTATGCCTGGCATCTCGTCCCAACGATTGGTTACCGACATTTCGTGCAGCTTCCTTCCAAGATCTTCTTGCCCGTGTACCTCAAATACTTTCTGATACGAGCGAGTTGAGCCGTAGAAGGCCACTCGCTCTCGGATCTTCAGCAACTTGTCGACGAGTTCACCTTCCGATTCTGCGATCGCCATCATGCCGCCCGCAGAGATTTCAATATCAGAGACATCACGCCCCACCTGTCGCGCCCCTTCGGCGAGATTGGGAAGTGTCACTTCTTGTACGTACATTGGAGTTGTGAACGAGTGAGGGAGGAGCCCGTCGGCGACTCGACCTGCAACACGTGTCATTCCGGGCTGGACGGCTGCGAGAAATATTTTCGGAAACGGCACTTCGATTGGTCCAGCATTGAACGCCGGTGGGCACAGGGTGAACTGGTAGTGGTCGCCTTCGAACGGTACGAGTTCACCGGTCTGAAAGGTCTCCCAGACCGCTCGCATCATTCGTACATACTCTTCCATGCGTTTCGCTGGCGCAGTCCACTTTCCAGTGCTGAATCGACGCTCATTGTGGCCTTTGACCTGGGAGCCGAGACCGATCGATATGCGACCACCTGTCATGCGTTGCAGTTCCCAAGCCATCTGAGCGGTTACGAACGGGCTACGTGGAAATGCGATCATCACCGACATGCCGATTTCGGCTCGATTGCTTGCGTGAGCTGCGAGGGTCCAGCGCATGGTCGCTTCGTTCTTGAGCTCGCCTGTCGATAAAACGTTGTATCCGAGCCGCTCTAGACGGGCTATTTCGTGTGGAACGGCCTCCAGCAGGCCTTCTCCATACCTACCGACTATTTTCATTCTGTTCCTGACGCTTTGATTCGGGAGATTAGTTCGGTGGTCGAAATGCCATCTGTATACCCGACCGACTTGTAGATACCCATCTCGATAGGCACGCTGTACCAGGTATCTCTGACTTCAGGTGAAACGTCGTCGCCGTGCAATATTAGATCGATATTGTGTTTCTCGATCCATTCACGCGTAATTTCGAGCGGGGCGTTCGGGACGACTTCGTCAACGTACCGGCAGCCTTCGACAGATGCGATTCGTTCTTCCATCTTGAGTATTGGTGTGCGTTTGTAGCTTTCAACCATTTCGTCGGCATGCACGCCAACCAGCAGAAAATCGCCGTAGGTGCTGGCCTGTCGCAAAAAGTTCACATGACCGTAGTGGAACAGGTCGGCCACCATATCGACATAGACGCGTGTAATATCGTTCGCTCCTGAAATCAGTTCGTTTAGTGGAATCGATTTGGCTTTGAATTGCCCGATTGATTCACCAGTGCGTTCGCCCTGCCCGAGAGGTGCTCAGGGTCGGGTCGGTAAAGATATTCTGCACCGGGTTCAAGTTCTTCCAGAAAGAGGATTTCTTTCTGATCACCCAGCTCGACTGCGACAACGTAGCACGCTTCTTCAGGAAGGCTGAAGTACACATAGCCTTCTGCATTGGTTCTGGCCTTGTCAAGTCCTGTCAGTACGCTGGTGGCAGCGAGAGTTATTTCGGTGTCACTAACCGCTTCACCGTCGAAGCCGATGACTTTCAGGCTTCCCGTGTGGTTTTCAGCATCATGAACGCCCGAAAGTCGAAGGATTTCACTCGTTTCGCCCGAACCAGCACCTTCTGCCATCAGATCGAGCACTTCCTGTTCAAAGCCACCAGCCTGTTTTGGTGTCATCCAGTCGGGACCGTACTTCAACGTCAGGTATTCCTCAGGCGGATTTGGAACGTGGAATGTTTCACCAAGAAATTCGATCGGTTTCAAGTTTTCATGGAGCCGTGCCGGGATTTCGATGACTGGCCACTGGTAGATGCTGCCATCGATAATTCGATAGCAGGTCCAGTCCATCTGTGTGTCTGCCTTCTTGAGATCGACGCTCATGTGCAGCTCGCTGTCGATCACCTCGGCGCTGTAGCCATGATTCTGGAATTCGACCGCTGCCTGGTGCACAATTTCTTCGGTCAGGCCGTTGAGTCCTATGACCGATCCGATGTCGAGGTCATCATCCCACTCAATGAACGCTCCATCACGAACTGCACCCAAACATGTACCATGACGTAAGAAGAAGGGTAATCCGAGTTGGTCGAGTATCTGTTTCGCTTCTTTTAGAAGCGTCTCAGCCGTGGTCATGTCCATCGGTTCGAATACTGTTGATTCCATGACTGTAGATCAGCTCCTGAGTGTTGAATTCGTCTGTTCGTGACCAGAAATGAAACGAACCGGCCACCGCTCTGTAGTGGGTTGAGCGCCCGACCAAAAATCAGGAACAGGCTCAATATTGAATTAGCCGTGGGTGACTGCTACAAGCACCTGCGAACAGGGTCAATTGTTGAAGGCGAGTGACCCAATCATACAGAGATCGAGATCCACGTCGTGGAATGTCAGAGATTTCCGAACTCCTGTGACCGCCATCGACTCTTTGCCTTAACTGAATTGATCAGCCTTCTGAGAGCTATGCGGATGACTCCGCGCTGACGGGAATTGCGGCATTGTCAAAAGGTGTCGCCCCATCTGATATTGCGCTCAACACTGGAGAAACGAGTGGGAATGCTAACTGATCGAAGTCTTATCAAGATATCGCCCAAAGAACGCGAAATGCTCACCACGTTTGAGCAACTGAGCGCTGGTTCTGGATCACATTCGCCGAGTCTCGGGACTATACGACATGCAATTCCAGAGATCAGTGTCGATATCGATGCCTGCTACCTTTCGAATCCTCTCGCAACCGATCTTTTCTGGACGCATTTCAACGCCGATATACTAGCTGACCCTCAGTTATTCAAGCGAATGCTCGAGGCATACCCGTCGCAGAACAGCGCAATTGCTGAGCGACTTTCTCCAACTATAGGTGTCGACGCCGACCGCCTATTCATCGCCAATGGCGCAACTGAAGCTATCCAGGCGATCATCCACAACTACGCCTCGCACATCCACATCAACACGCCGACATTCTCGCCCTACTACGAGTTCGCTGGACCGGAAATACAGGTAACAGAATTCCAACTGAACTCAGCCGACAATTTTAAGGTCGATCCACAGGAGTACGTGGATTCGGTAAGGCGAAGCGGTGCTGATACTGCTGTCCTGATCTCGCCGAATAATCCCGATGGGTACGTGATACCGGACGCAGATCTTGAGCTAATTCTTATGGAGCTTGAAGATCTGCGAACGATCATCGTGGATGAGAGTTTCATCCACTTTGCGGATCGTCCAACACCGATTGACGAGCTGCCAACACTCACTGGTATCACCGAGCAGTTCGACAACGTTACGGTCGTAAAGAGCATGTCGAAAGATTTTGGCATTGCTGGCGCACGCGCCGGATACGCAATCATGCAGTCCGAGCGGGTAGAACAGCTGCTTGCCCACGGCTACCTCTGGAATACGAGCGGAATTACCGAGTACTTCTTTTCGCTGTTTGGTCGCCCTGAGTTTCTGGGCGAGTATCGAAGCGAACTTTCCATGTACAAGGGCTACATAGATCGATTCACGTCGGCTACCGCAAAGTTCGACTTTCTTTCGGCGTTCGACACAAGCGCAAACTTCCAGTTGATGCAGATGCCAGAAGGTGTTTCTGCGGAAATCATCACAGCCCTGCTGCTGTTGAGACACGGCATTTACGTTCGAAGTTGTGGCGACAAGATCGGTCTGGAAGGCGAGTTTCTTCGCATAGCGATCCGCACCGAATCCGAGAACGTGAAAGTGCTGAAAGCACTCTCCGAGATACTTGGCTGATCGTGTGGCAGGTATCCGCCGAAAGACGATAACGCATTAAACAACTAGACCGGACCGGGAATCCCGGTCCGGTCTAGTTGTGATTTCAAGTCAATAGGCTTTGTTCGATCTAGCCGCCGTTGCCGAAGGCTTCTGTTGCCCTTTGCAGGGCTTCGCCAGACAGTCCATCGGGAACGCCAGAGCTAAAGTCAAAGTCATCCGGGTTACCGAGTGAGTTGTCCCAGCCCATTGCGGCGAGTTCTTCCGGTGATGGCGGTTCGCCGAACACCTGGTCGGCGAGATCATCAAAGGAACCTACGCCACCAAGCCGGAGGCTGTCGTCATCGAGGAACTCTTTCCGCACGTCAATGTCGAAGTCGCCGAACTCTGGAACAGTGTCGCCGATACCGTCTTTGGCCATCTGATCCAAGTGTTCGACCTGATCAAGACCAAACGCAGCAAGAGCGTCGAGGTCCATCTTGGTCATGTGATCACGACCGAAACCTTCCATCGCCAAAGGATCGAAGTGTTCAACCTGTGTTGGGTCAAAACCAGCCATAGCATTGGGATCGAAGTTGGCGAACTTGTCGGCATCGAATCCGGCCATTGCTAGCGGATCGAAGTGTTCAACCTGGCTGGATATAAAGCCCATCATTGCTTTGGGATCGAAGTTAGCAAACTTTTCAGCGTCAAAGCCTTTCATAGCGTTGGGATCGAAGTTACCGACCTGGTCGGCATCGAATCCACCCATTGCAGTGGGAACAAAGTTGGCGAACTTTTCAGCGTCAAAGCCACCCATAGCATCCGCGGCGAAGTTTCCTACCTTCTCAGCATCGAACGTTCCCATTAGAGTTGGATCGAAGTTTTTGAAGTGGTCTGCTCCGAAGCCACCAAAGGCCATCGGGGCGAAGTTTCCGAACTGCTCCGTATTGAACGCACCCATTGCGTTGGGATCGAAGTTACCGACCTGGTCGGCACCGAAAGCACCCATTGCGTTGGGATCGAAGTTTTTGAAGTGGTCTTCTCCGAAGCCACCCATTGCG
>JAPYUK010000055.1 GCA_029936155.1 Dehalococcoidia bacterium
GAATGGATCGAGACCGGCAAGGAAAGCCGTGGATCCGGTCGAATCGCACGTGACACCGTTGAAGTTATGATGGCGATGTACGAATCGGCAAGGCATAACAAGGTAATCCACCTGCCGATGCAGGAAAAAGACTACCCACTCGACCTGATGATCGATGAAGGCAAGCTTCCCCTCGAAGACGAAGAGCGCTACGACATCCGTGGCTTCTTGGACCGATCGCAGATCGACGAGTCCCGGTATCAGGCATTAAGGGACGACGGCGTGCCCCATCACCGCGCAATGAGTATCGTCCACGAAGAAATGGGAACTACCGGAATTCGACTTGCACCGGACCTCAATCCACTTCCGAAGTAAAGCCGCTCAGTGGGTGTCGGGGATAGCCAGGAAATCCTGGACGGCCACGCCAAGTTCTTTTTAGAAGAGGACTACGAAATGACCGGAGTCACAACGGGCGATGAAGCTCTCAAGAGCTTCTATCAAGCCCAGCCGAACCTCGTGTTTCTCGAAGTGATGCTTCCCGTACTCAGCGGGTTCGAAATCTGCGGTCGTGTTCGGTAAATGCCTGACGTACCAATCATCATGTATGGCGCTCTCGGAAGCGAACCCGAGAAGGTTCAGGCGTTCGAACAGGGTGCAGATGACTACATAGTCAAAGGCACTGGAATGAGCGAAGTGATGGCAAGAGTATCTGCTGCCATGCGACGCTCAAGTGAGACGCCTTCAGAGCCGACCGGCTCGTACGTCGATGATGTGCTCAACATCAACTACACCAGCCAGACTGTCGCAGTATGTGGCGCACAGATCGACCTGACTCGAACCAAGTACAAGTTGCTGACCACGCTAGTGGCTCAGAAAGACCGACCAATACCTCCGGATCCGCTGCTTCACGGAGTCTGGGGTCGTGGGTACAACACAGACGAGCTGGTCAAATGGCACATCGACCTTCTACGACGAAAACTGTAACTCGACCCGTCATCGCCCAAGCTTATCGTCACACGCCGCGGGTATGGTTACCTGCCAGCAAGCGAATCGGCTACGGCCTAAGGCTCTCGTCTAACCGCCCGCTTCTTTTGTGTGTAACTCGGCAAGCTCTGTTTCACCGCGTTGCCTGTAAATAAACGCCAGTGCTCCGTGAGCCAATCGGGCTGAACCGCTTTCAGGTTCTTTCTCGATAGCCGTATTGAAGGCCTCGATCGCCTCGTCAAACAATTTCAGATTGATCAACGCCGCGCCTTTTGCATACCATGCAACGGACCACGGTTTTGTCTCTGATTCTGTCGCAATCGCACGTTCAGCCAGCTCGATCGCCATAGCGTTGTCGCCAACTTTGGCTAACGCGGTCGCTGAAGTAGAAACCAGCGACGGATAAGTCGGGAATAACTCTGCCAACTTTAGGTATCGTGCGTGCATCTCGTCGGAATACTGAGTGAATCCCCAGTCGACCAGCGTCGATGATGTTTTGGCCAGAGCAAGTTGCGTTTCGCGCTCATAGGGATTGCGCTTCTCGAACTCAACAAGCAGCCCCCGAGCAGCAAACGCCAGACCGTGCGCATCGTCCGCCCTACCATCCTGCCACGCATTTTTGGCTGCTATGAAATACAAGTTGGCCAGCTGAAACGTGAAATTCTTACGTTCCGGTGCGTTTTCCTGCGCGCCAACAAGCCCACTCAGCTCGACTGTGCCATCAGCAGCTCGGGGTGCGAAAGTGATGTCGAGGCTCGCTGAGAACCGGCGCACGTCCCAGCTCACGATCAGATAGCTTGCCAGTATCGTCGATACCACTGCACCGGCAATCGCGAGGCCGAAAGCGCTTTGCCTCGATATCGCGATTCCAGACGTCGTGCTGCGGGTTTCTTGAAACTCGGCAGGAAATGATCGGTTTACTAACTCCGACACGGCGACAATACCACCCGCAAGAGCGAAGGTCATCGTCAGATCTGACACTCGCGCCACTCCTACCTGCGACTCAACGATTTTGCCGATTAATGCAGCGGAAAACGCTATAAGAATCCAGTCGATCGCAGGTAGTTGGTCAGTCGCCGATCGAAGTCTTCTTACAGCAAACCACGCAGCAGCAAGAATCAGCAACGTTGAAGAAACCAGCAGTAAGAAGCCAAGCCATCCCTGGCCGATCAGCACCTGCAAAGCATAGTTATGAGGATGGGCGGTGAAGTGACGATCCGGGTGAGGGTCTCCGACTAGCGGGTACGAGTAAGAGAACATTTCGGGGCCGAGTCCAAACACTGGCCGAACAAGGGATTTCGCTCCGGATTCTTCGTCAGGAAAATCCCAACCCTTCGCGATTTCGAGTGTGTTGCGCCAGTTTTGCAGTCGCCCTTGCAACCCACCACCGCCGTCGGATGAGGTGGCGCCAGTTCCGATGTTAGAAATCTCTGACCCAATGCTCAGAGCCGCTGTTAAACCTTGTGATCTCTGTGATGTAGGCAGCAGCGTGAGCAGAATCGCACCCAACACGCCAATTCCGAGCACAACCGCGCTTTGAACCAGATCTGATCTCGATCGGATCAGGGCTATGCCAGCGAACAGCAATGTGAGCGCGGATGCAGCCCCAACGAAGGGTCCTCTCGATTCCGAAAACCACATTCCAGCAAGTTGCAGCGCAAGAGCCAACCCGAGCAGAACCAATAATTTGCGATCAGCACCCGATTTTCTCAGTGAAATAGCAATTGTGACCGGCAGAGCCATCCCGAGATAGGCGCTGAAATTGATCGTATTGCCAAAGCTCGCAAGTACACGCCCACTGGTTCGACCACCGAGTGGATCCCAACCAAAGTGCTGGGCGATGCCATACGCTGCTGCGATCGTGGCCGATCCGATCAGCACCCATGCGGCTTGCTCCAGACGTTCGCCAGTTCGAAACTTGACCACTATAACCAGAAAGACGACCAACAATGCAAACGAGTCGTAAAGACTGTTCCCTCGGAACTGCTCATCACCCCCAAAAAAACTGATCGCTGGGAGCGGTGAAAGGCTTGTTGAAATCGCCTGTGCAAGCCACATTACGACCATGGCCAAGACGGCCCACCGGGCAGGGTTGCGGCCCAACCAGGTCAATATCCGGAAGCTTTCAGCCGTCTCAGACCCTCTATCTCCAGTTTGGCTTTTCAGCACCAACTGCCACAGCCATAGCACCGCAACCAACAGCATTCCCAGATGCAGAACCAGTACTTTCAACTCGCTAAACGGATGTCCTTCCTGAGCGATTGGGAACACCAGTGGGACCAGGAACAGCACACCAAGAGTGATTCTGACGATAGCGGTCTCAAGAAGCGGAACCAACTGGTCCCGCCCCGTAAGTGCGATTTCAGATCGAGTCATGGGTGTTTCTAAAGTCCGTTCAACTGGGTGGCTGGAAACCGCGACAGCGACCGTTCAATTACATTGATTGGCGCATCGTTCATGAGCCAATGCCACCAGTCTACTGACATCCCCGCCCACAGCCGGGGCAATTTCGGACGCTGAGGGTCACATCGTGTCAACCAGATCCCGTCGCCAGCCGGTATGCGTAGTCGATCGCTGCAACCATGTTGGCGTGATCGGCTTGACCTTGCCATGCGATGTCGAAGGCGGTTCCGTGATCCACCGACGTCCGGATGATTGGCAGTCCAACAGTCACGTTAACACCGTCCGAGAAGCCGACCAGTTTCATCGGTATGTGGCCCTGATCGTGGTACATGGCGACAACAATGTCGTAGCCGCCTTCGTACGCAATCCGGTACGCCGAATCAGGCGACACGGGCCCATCGGCATCAATCCCTTCCGCCCGAAGTATTTCAACAGCCGGGGCGATCTCCTCTGCCTCTTCGACCCCAAATAGTCCTCCATCGCCGGAATGCGGATTTACGCCACACACAGCTATTCGAGGCGCAGCAAACCCTAGCTGGCTGGCGTGATCGTTGGCGGCTCGTGCGCACAGCACGATCCGATCAGTCTTCACTCGTTTCAACGCATCGACCAACGAAAGATGCGTCGTGAGATGAATCACTCGGAGTTTTGGCGACCCCAGAATCATGTACTGGGTATCTACTCCGCAAAGGTGGGCAAGTAACCCGGTGTGGCCATCGAATTCATGGCCCGCCATCACCATCGCCTGTTTATTCAGTGGAGCCGTAACGATTCCGTCAGCATCACCAGCAAGGCAAAGCTCAGCAGCTTTGACGACGTACTCGTAAGCGGCGTTTCCGGTATAGGCAGCAACTTCGCCAATCTGGAAATCTTCGGGATCGCAGTTGGCAATATCAAGCACGTTAATCGTATTGGAATCGAGACCGGCAGAACGAGGTGATTCAACCTTTACTACCGACCAGCCCGGTGCCCACTTCGCGGCAGCTAGCTCGATGACACGAACGTCCGCTACAACGACCGGGATTACCCGTCCTTCAACGGACTCCTCAATCACTCCCTTTACCGTCACTTCTGGGCCAACACCAGCAGGATCGCCGAGCGTCACAAGAAGCACAGGTCTATCGGAAGAAGAGTTTGAAGTCGTCATGCTTACTTATTAGGCGCAGAAAAATCAGGAGTTCGTATCGAGATCGAAAGATTACACGCCATGACCAAACTCCAATATCGAAATGAGTTCCAGCAAGGCGTTTTTGTCGCCGAATCCACCAGCACGGGTAATCAGCAACCTATCTGAGATCGAACCGTTAACGGGAACTCCACTTACCGTTCCTGGCTGGAGTTCACCTTGCAATTCCAGCGATTCCACTCCACAGGCGTTCAAAACACCGCTGGTGGTATCACCGCCTATCACCACAAGCACATCAGGGATCGTGGTGTCGGTAACAGTCCGAACGACCTGCCCGAGATTACGGACAATCATCTCGGCCATCGCCTGCAGATCCCCATCAGCCAGAATGGCCGATGAGTCCAGCTTCCCAACCCTCAGGACTACCACTCGCTCACGTGCCGTTATTCCAGATATGCGATCCATCGAAGCTGGGCCAATACCCTGGACTATCTCGTCGATCGAAATTTCTGCCTGAGCAAGGTTGATCTGGTCGCCCAGACGTTTGATCTGCTCATCGACAATAGTCCGTTGGGAAGCTGTCACGATCAGAATATGGCCCACTGGCGTAAGCGAGGGGATCTGCAAATGACGGCTACTTCGAGAATCGCCAAGCACTTCGGCAAGCGCAACTGAAACGCCGGCTGACCCAGCAACGAATGCCGTCGCCTTCGCTCCAATCAACCGCTCGGCCAAAATCTTCAGGTCATCATCTGTCTGGGCATCCGCCGCAATGATCACCGGCAGCAGATCGGATACGCTCCGACCATCGTTATTTCCGCGGAGATGCACACGCTCGCTAACACCGGCGAGCGCGAGTGATTCGAGCACGATTTCCTCGACCCTGCTCGACAGCAATGGAGAAAGCTGGTCCTGTCCGACATCAGTTTCAGCGACAGGTGTACCGTCCACCTTTAAAATCCCGTTCTCGATAACACGGCCGTTCTGCGGATAGGCAGAACACAGAACAGCATGATCAGCCGATAGCTCGATCAGGGCAGTCGCAATCTCGACACCCGGATGACCACGCAACGTCGAGTCGATCTTGTTCAGCATCACCTGGGGGCCCAACTCGGCCAACGCACTAATAGCACTGGAAGTCCTGACAGGCACTTCAGCAGGGTTCATGTGGCGGGTACCCAGATTTATCGAAACCACCTCGGCGTCTGCGGCACCATGCGGCAGCTCCCAATTGGCAGAAACCATCGTTCGATATCCACGCACAGCAAACGGAGCAGCGGCGTCAAGGGCTCCAGTCAGGTCATCGGCAAAAATTCCGATGATGGGAACAGATGTGTCGCTCAATTTATTGGTCGCTGGCTCATCATGGCTTGTACGGGTTCGAACAGGTGTGAACGAACTCTACAGCAGCGATGTGAACGACTAAGCTCGAACACCACTCAGATACGTTGGTCGTCCGATCATCCCAGCTCCAACCGTTTCGTTGGTCGTTTCATCGATGAGGATGAAACTACCGGTGCCCCTAATATCGGCGTACTTATCAAATACAAGCGGCTCGCTCGTTCGCATCGTTACCTGTCCGATTTCGTTGAGCTTAAGCTCTTCGCAAAATCCAAGGTCCGACAGAGAGTTGATGTCGACTCTGCACTCGAGTTCTCTCACCACCGCCCTCGCCGTATGAGTGCCGTGCTTGATCCTCAGCATCAACCCTGATTTCAACGGCGTGCGCTCGCTCATCCAACAAATCGTCGCATCAAAGCTGATCTCCGTTGTTGGGCGATCCGAAGTGCCACTGAGCATCGCTCCACGAGAGATATCAAGGTTGTCTGAGATACGAATGGTCACGGCTTCGCCTTCTGATGCAGATGAGGCCTCGCCTTCCGGCGTGTCGATCGCCGTGACCAATGTAGTGGCTCCCGAGGGCAGAACGGCAATCTCCTGCCCAACCTCAACACGTCCGCTGGCGATCGTCCCAGCGTAGCCTCGGTAGTCGTGATACTCGTTGCTCAGCGGGCGAATCACATACTGAACTGGAAATCGCAATGGTGCGTCATCCGAGTTGTCAGCCAGCTCCAGATCCTCGAGATGCGGAAGCAGTGGGCCGTCGATGTACCACGGCATTCGATCAGACTTCACAACAACGTTGTCGCCTTGAAGGGCTGAAATTGGAATGAAGTGGTGCGACTCGATCTCAAGTTCGGTTAGTAGATCGTGCAGATCACTCTGGATCGTCCTAAAAACATCTTCCTTGAAGTCGACCAGATCCATTTTGTTGATACAGACGACGACGTGTTTGATGCCCAGCAACGCGCCAATAACCGCATGCCGTCGAGACTGCTCGACAACACCGTGCCGCGCATCCACGATGATAAGAGCAACATCGGCAGTCGATGCACCGGTAACCATGTTTCGGGTGTACTGAACATGACCCGGCGTGTCGGCAAGAATGAACTTGCGCTTTGGAGTCGAAAAATATCGATACGCAACGTCGATAGTAATGCCCTGCTCTCGCTCAGCCTTCAGACCGTCGGTTAGCAGTGCAAGGTTAAAGTACTCGGAGCTCTGCCGTCGACTGTGCTGCTCTGCTGAGTCCAGCACATCGTCGTAGATGGCTTTTGAGTCGTAGAGCAGTCGTCCGATCAGCGTGCTCTTGCCATCATCAACCGATCCCGCAGTGGCGATTCTCAGGAGTTCCATTTAGAAGTAGCCCTCGCGCTTACGATCTTCCATTGCGGCATCCGCTACGCGGTCGTCCGCCCTACTGGCACCTCGCTCAGATACTCGAGCAACTGCAATTTCAGCAATGACCTGCTCAAGGGTAGTCGCATCCGATTTCTGTCCCGCCGTGATCGTCATGTCGCCAACCGTGCGGAACCGAACTGTTTCGGCAAACACCTTTTCGCCGTTCTCGGGTTTTAGAAATTCTGAATAGGCCATCAGCATGCCATCACGCTCGAACACTTCCCGTTCGTGTGCAAAGTAGATCGAGGGAAGCTCGATGTTCTCTACGAGTATGTACTGCCAAATGTCGAGCTCTGTCCAGTTCGAAAGCGGGAACACTCGTATGTGCTGGCCAGTGTTGGTGAAACCGTTGTAGAGATTCCAGAGTTCGGGTCGCTGGTTTTTGGGGTCCCAATGACCGAACTCGTCCCTGAACGAGTAGACACGCTCTTTCGCTCGGGCACGCTCCTCGTCACGACGAGCACCGCCGAACACAGCGTCGAACTTGCCGTCTCGAATCGTGTCTAGCAACACAGGTGTCTGTAGGAAGTTTCGAGATGCTCCTGGAAGCGTGCTGGCCTGAACCCGACCACTTTCCAATGCATCCGGCACTGACCCAATAATCAGGTCAATTCCGAGATTTTTCGCGGTACGGTCACGGTACTCGATCGCCTCCGGGAAATTATGCCCAGTATCAATGTGAACAATCGGGAACGGCAGTTTCGCAGGTCGCAGTGCTTTCACAGCCAAGTGCAACATCACGATCGAATCCTTGCCACCTGAAAACAGGAGGCCAGGTCGTTCGAATTCGGCTACGACTTCTCGAATGATGTGGATCGATTCAGCCTCGAGCGCACGAAGCTGGCTTGATGTCAGAAGTTCACTATTCGTTTTATCGGGACTGTTCATTGAGTGCTGAGAATTCTGGGATCGCTAGGATCACGGTTCAACAGTTGACTGGGTGATTTGATCTTCGCTTTAGTTTCGTTCGTGCGCGTCTGTTTGTAGATTTGATTCTGGTGGAGACCAATCGATTTCAGCCAGCATGGATGCACAGTTTGGTACACGATCAACCCGTCCAGAGATGGCATGATGTGTTTGGCTGGATTGTCGAAAAGTCTTGGTTAGTCTCAGGTCAACAGGCAGCTTTTGTGTTGGTACAACACAGGTAGAAAATTACGCGCGCACTTCCCATAGTCGGGGGGCACGTACACTTTCTGTAACAGACCATCGTTGGACTGACCTTTGGCTCGTCCGATTTCTCGTAAGCGAGCAGCTATTTAGAGCACCTACTAATTCTGCACCTAGTTACAGCCATCAGCAACAGGCCTTGAACTAGAAATTGTTACAGCCGTGAGTCAATCTGGGTTCGTGTGCGTGTTCTGGAATGGACGTGCGACAGATCAATTAGGCACATTTGTCAATTTATCCAGTGACCGGACCACTATTTCGACGATTCACCCGGCACGGGGTCGACACATATCTTGCTATTTCTACTGAGTTCCACTGTGACCGACGATGCCTTCGTTATCAAATTCTTGTTGTCTTCATAAACCTT
>JAPYUK010000056.1 GCA_029936155.1 Dehalococcoidia bacterium
ATCGGGTTCCACGAAGCTGGCATTCTTGATCCTTGATGGAGGAGTGATAACTGCCGCTTCAGTGGTAGATTGTCTGGCTTCGAGCTCTCTTGCATCTTCGGCGATCTTCCATACGAGCGATCAGTTCGCAACTTCACGCACCACTAATTTCTGCGTTTCTCAACCGGAATACACCCAGTTTCCGAGTCCGGCGGCGGTCTAGTCGATAGTCGCACCGCCATCGATAACTATGTGGGCACCGGTCATGAACGATGCATCGTCCGAAGCGAGGAACAGCGCTCCCGACGCTATCTCTTCAGGTTTGCCCATCCGCTTCATGAGAGAGTCTTGCCCGAACTCAAGATAAGACTCTTCAGGATCAAGTCCCAGCGACGCGATATGACGGTCTGTAGCCCTTGTACGGATCGAGCCGGGGCAGACTGCATTTACGCGAATGTTGTCGACCGATAGATCCATCGCCAAACACCTGGTCAGTTGGGCCACAGCCCCTTTCGAGGCGTTATACGGAATGAACTCTGGTTGAGCGATATATGAAGATACCGATGCAATGTTTACGATTGCACCTCCGGACTGACGGCGCATTGACGGCAGCACTTCGCGAACGCAGTTTGCATAGCCGATTACGTTTACGCCAAACACTCTCGCCCAATCGGCCTCGGTTACGTCTTCAATCTTCCCGAACACGAATGCTGCAGCGTTGTTGACGAGTCGATCAACCTCACCGTGGGCGGCTATTGTCGCTCCTACTGCAGCCTTTATCGAGCCAGAGTCGGTGGTATCGGTCTTACTGAATATCGCTGCGCCACCCGCCTGGGTGATCATCTCGACGGTCTCCTGTCCCGAATCTTCCTCTATCTCGGCAACGGTTACTTTCGCACCCTCGGCAGCGAATCGAATGGCGATTGCACGACCAATTCCATTTCCACTGCCCGTTACGATCGCGTTTTTCCCATCCAGTGCGTTGTTCAGGCCCATCGAATACTCTCCATCCAATTTCTATCGTGTTGACGTATTACTACACAATGGCATCAATATACTGCGCCTAATGTGCTTAAACCCGCTCACGTGTGCGCTCACTACCTAATGATGAGTAAACTTTGTTCGCAACCGAAATTATTTCCTCTACGGGCTGGACTCAATCTTGATTAACAACAAATTCTTCGGACGACGTCGGGCCGAGCCGCCACGACCAATTCCACCCGGTCAATACCTTGAAGATGGATTCCCTGTGCTGTCGGCGGGTCCAACTCCCCGAGTCGATACCGCTACATGGGAATTCTCGATCGAGATTGGTGGCGAGTCGGTCGGCAAATGGTCTTGGGAAGATATGAACGCTCTGCCCCAGACTGCTTTGCACACCGACATTCACTGCGTCACAAAGTGGTCAAAACTCGATACCGACTGGCGTGGTGTCACCATCGACGCGCTACTCGAAGATGCCGGGGTGACCGCACCGACCGGATTCGTGATGGCGACGTGCGATGGCGGGTATACGACGAATGTACCAACTGCTGACATTGTCGATGGCAAGGGAATGCTTGTTCATACCTACGATGGTGAGCCGCTCGCGCCCGAGCACGGCGGGCCAATCCGCTTGCTCATACCGCACCTATACCTGTGGAAGTCGGCGAAGTGGATTCGAGGTTTGAAGTTCATGGAAAACGATGAACCGGGATTCTGGGAACGCTACGGTTACCACATGTACGGCGATCCATGGCGTGAGCAGCGCTACACCGGCGACTAGGTATGGCTGCTGAAAGCAAAGAACCGGGGGCAGCGTGGCATATCGCCACTGTTGCATCGGTGCATGATGAGACTCCTCGAGTTAAACTCTTCAGGTTGAATCTCCCCGAAAGTCTGCTGAAGCGGGGCTTTCACGCGGGGCAATATTTCGACGTACGCCTCACAGCCCCCGACGGCTATCAAGCTCAGCGAAGCTACTCGATTACCTCTTCTCCAGATCAGCCCAACCTGATAGAACTTGCGATAGAGCTAATTGCTGATGGCGAGGTTTCTTCGTACTTCCACGAAGCAGTTGAAGTCGGCGATCGGATTGAGATTCGTGGTCCGATCGGCGGGCATTTCACGTGGCTTCCGTTGTCGACTAAACCCGTATTACACATCGCCGGAGGCTCCGGCATAGCACCGATAATGTCGATGCTGCGCCACCGAACATCCTCGGAAAGCAGGGCTCGTGCCCTGCTCATATTCAGCGCTCGCACCGAGGCCGATATCCTGTTTCACGACGAGCTTGATCAGATGGCAAAGTCCGATCCAAACTTCAACCACATCATCGCTCTAACACGTGGTGCTCCCCAGATCTGGAACGGCGAAGACAGGCGTATCGATAGGCCCATGATCGATGCAGCCATCAGCACTCTTGTCGGTTCAGAAGAATTACCGGATCGTGCTTACGTTTGTGGGGGTAGCGACTTCGTGGAGTCGATGGGGAACTACCTGCTGGATTCTGGCATGAGCCATAGTGACGTGCGAACTGAACGGTTTGGACCGTAATTTCCTGCATCCACAAACAAGCACGCGAGTGGAACTGTAATTTGCATGTAGCAATGTCCGTGTTTACGTACTCAGTACGAACGGCGTCTGGCACAGCGACTTAGGATCGGTGCGGGAAAGGCGGTCAATCTGGTGCGTCGATTCGACAACGACCAGCGAGCGTGGTTCTCGAAACTTGCCGACACCGAGCCCGAGGATCGTAACCTTTACGACATCGTGCTTGATGTAGATCACAGTGCTGCCGACCACATCGATTTTCTGTCCGAAAAGTACACAGGAAACCGTACCCACCCGAATCACAATCCAGACAGTCCTCGCCTCATACTGAAGATTGCTCCCGATCGCATCGATTCACGTGTTTAGATGCGCCACACTGGTTTTGGGCTGGCATGAGGGGTAGTTCAGAATAGCGTCGTCCGTGCCTTTGGCCTGCTTCCGACTTGGGCTGGTTGCTCGTGTGAATGTGAGCCGCGTGTAACTCACCATCTACTATTTATGACTTACTAATGACAACAGATCAAGAACTACTGTCGGTACTGAAAACCCACTTTGGGTTCGATCAATTTCTCCCGTTACAGGAGGAGATCGTATTGAACGTTCTGGCCAATAACGACTCGCTGGTTCTCATGCCGACAGGTGCAGGCAAATCGCTGTGCTACCAGCTGCCAGCAGTGGTACACGATGGCTACACGGTTGTCGTATCCCCGCTTATCGCGTTGATGAAAGATCAGGTCGATGCTATGCGAGCGAACGGTGTGCCAGCGGCGTTTGTGAACAGCACGCATTCTCAGCAGGAAAACGAAAGCGTTCTAACGCAAACGGCGAGTGGCGACATCAAGATTCTCTATGTCGCTCCAGAACGCTTGGCGACGCCACGGTTCCAGAGATTTCTTAAAGCGGCACAGCCAGCCCTGATCGCCATCGATGAAGCCCACTGTATCTCTGAGTGGGGTCATGATTTTCGGCCCGACTACCGCAATCTGAAGATACTTCGTCGAGAATTTCCAAGTGTGCCCCTGATAGCACTAACGGCAACTGCGACCGAGGAAGTACGCCGAGACATTGTCGATCAGCTACGGCTTGAAGATGCAGGGTCGTTCGTGTCTAGCTTCAATCGCCCGAATTTGACCTACAGTGTGCTGCCCAAACAACGCTCCTTCGATCAGTTGATGATACTAATGCAGCGCCACAAAAACGAATCGGCCATTATCTACTGCTTCTCTCGAAAAGACACCGAGCAACTCTCTGCCGATCTCTCTGCCAATGGCTACCCTGCACTGCCCTACCACGCAGGGCTTGATAGCGCGCTGCGCAGGTCGACTCAGGAAAAATTCATCAGAGACGAAGTTCCTGTGATAGTGGCGACGATTGCGTTTGGCATGGGAATCGACAAACCAAACGTGCGGCTTGTCGTTCACTACAACCTGCCGAAATCAGTCGAAGGCTATTACCAGGAGACTGGCCGGGCCGGTCGCGACGCACTTCCCAGTGAATGCGTACTGTTTTATTCGTTCAGCGACAAGATAAAACAGGATTTTTTCATCAACCAGATTGAGGACGAAAACGAACGGCTTCACGCAGCTGAGAAGCTTTCGAAGATGGTCGACTATGGCGAACTTCGTACCTGCCGACGCCGGTTCATGCTGAACTACTTCGGAGAGCAATGGGAGCCTGCAGTTGGAGCCGACCCCGACGCCGAGAACGGCTGCGGATCCTGTGATATATGCGTTGCGGTGAAAGAGGAGTTCGATGCCACCGAGATCGCTCAAAAAGTTCTCTCAGCAATCATCCGAACCGGTGAGCGGTTCGGCATCAAGCACGTCGTAGACGTCCTGAGGGGATCGAGGGCGAAACGGATTATCGAGCTTGGGCACGATGAACTGTCGATCCACGGGATAGCGTCAGATCAATCGAGCGACGAGCTAAAAGAAATTGTGGGGCTGTTGGAAGGCAGAGGTCTGGCCGCTGTATCGACTGGCGAGTACAGAACGATATCGGTCACTTCGGCAGGCAGAGCGTTCTTGACCAATCGTGACACGCTTATGCTTGCGCGAGTTGTCAACTCAAACCTGTCCAATGGCACCCGCAGTTTTCACTCTCGATCACGTGCTGGTTCAACCGATATCGACCTCGAATACAACGTCGAGCTTTACGATTTATTACGTGATCTTCGCAAAATTATCGCGAGTGAAAAAGGTGTGCCAGCGTACGTTATTTTTGGCGACACTTCGCTTCGTGAGATGGCGTATTACATGCCAGGTGATCTCGACAACTTTGGTGCAGTTTCAGGCGTCGGTTCAACGAAACTGCAGCATTACGGTGACAGGTTCCTCTGTGTGATAGCAGAGTACAGTTCTGCGAACGGACTTTCACAGCGAGACCGAGTGCTTCCAGGTTCCAGAGGATCTTCGAAAGCGAAGACAAGACGGGATTCGAATGGTCGACCGTCGTTGAGCAGAAGTCTCAGCGAAACGAAACGCCTTTTCGCTGACGGTTTAAGCATTGACGAGATCGCAAGTGAACGCGGGATCGGTGTTCGAACTATCGTCAATCATCTCGAAAAAATAGGCAGAGACGATCCGACATTCAACTTGGAGCACCTACTACCAGAGCCCGATCGTTTTGAAGTAATCGAATCGGCGCTGCGATCGGATGAAAGCGGGTATTTGGCGCCTGTCAAAGAACAGCTAGGCGGCGACTACTCCTATGAAGAGATCAAAATGGTACGACTACAGCTAGAGCGCAATCTTAATCTCGTGGAGAAATAGTAGACAAACCGCTTATTGCACCGGTGAGAAATCGGCAGCGAGCATCAGCATGTTTTCCATGGTGATCGGCATTACGCCCGAGTCTGGCGGCCAGCCGATTGAGGAGAATTGCTTGCGCGCCTCTGTCCTGTGTTCAAAGCTTTCGTAAGCCCACATATGAGCCAGTTGATTGGCACTTCCGATATCGGATGACCAGATCCCGACCGGCTCGGCCAACTTCATTCTCGCCTCAATCAGCGGCTCCCAGGCTTTGTACACCTGTGGAATCGCTCCAACGGGGTACCGATACATTCTAAGTTCAAATAGTGGTCCAATTTTTCTATTGCGATCGAACTCAGGCATAAATGGTGCAGGCATGAATATGTCGACCTTTTGCTTCTCGACTATGCCTTTGTTCGGCGGAGGCCAGATGCCATCTGCAATCACCTTCGAACGAACAGCCGAGCGCTCATTGAGATCGTTGTACTCCCATATATGTAGTACCCGATTCAACGGGCCGACTTCAGTGTGAAAGTAACCAACCAGAGGCGAATACTCGAGTCGTTTTTCCATCATAGGCGCCGTGTTTTCGTAGTATTTCGGGAGCGAGCCAGACTTGAGGTCGTAAGTTCGAAACTCGTGGATCATGAAGGAATGCTTTCGGGCTGCATGTGATATCAAATCGAACGTGCAAAAGGTATCACGGCAAAGCAGTCGAAATTCCAATATGGTGAGTACGGCCAGCGAAGTTGCTTCCAAAGTGCTCGCTAATGCGAAATTTCTCATGCGGGCCGGCGCACCAGCGCATGAAGTTCTCGAGGCAGGTCGATCTGTAATCGACGATGCCAATATCGGCTACAAACAGGGGCGACGTGTTGCCTACGGGATTGGAATTGCGCTCCCGCCGGGATGGGCGAAGGTGACATATTTTCAATCAATGTTGATGAAAAACGGCTGCTACAGGCAGGTATGGTTTTCCATCTGATCACTACTATGCGATTCAGTGGTGTTGGCGCCATTGGGTCGAGCGACACAGTGCGCGTAACCGCGACCGGCCTCGAAACCCTGACATCTGTAATTCCGCCCGGTATTCAGACCAGCAATTAGGAAACGATTCAAAGCAATATGATCACTGCATACAGTTTCGGAGCAAGCACGGCGGCCGGGTCGAAAGACGATGAGGGTGGCTTCATCGCCAGACTCGATAGGTACCTGCAAGACACAGGTGCCGGAATGGCAATCAATCACGGCGTCGGTGGCAATTCAACGGACATGATGCTGGTCCGCTTGAGTCAAGTTGTGGCCGACATGCGGTCGCGCCCGAAGCCACTCGCACTGGTAACCCTTGGCATTAACGACGTTCCACGGATTGTCGATGACAAACCTGAGATCAGGGTTGATCTCGCAAAACACGGCGAGTCGCTGAGAGAAATCCTGAAAGCAACTACTGAAATTGGCAACGTGCTTTACCTGACCCAGTACCCCGTCGACTACGTAGCCCGCAGCCTCGAACCGCAACTGGTTGCCGACTACATAGAGCTTGGCGAATCTACTGCCCGCAGCGTTGGCGTCGAGGTCATCGACATATTTGGGATGATCACGCCAGAATTTTTCAAAGAGTTCATCTTCGAAGACGGTCTTCACTTCAACAACCGAGGGCACCTGTTCATCTGCAACCAAATCATCAAGTACCTGCACGAGAACGCTTAGCAGCCCCTATCACATTAGTTGAACGCTGGGGTTTGGGAATCTTGGTGACGGCATTCGTAGTTGGGCAGGCCGTGCAATTTCCTCCCGATGCCAGTCGACCGGGTGTGTAGAAGATACTAAGCAGCGTGGCCACCCACACAATCGGAATTTCACTGCGAATTCGCGACTCTCATAGGTGAGTAGGTGAGATTTCCTAAACGATGGCCATCCTGAGCTCTGCAGGAATCGACAACAGTGATGTCGGTGACTGGCCGATCCTTGTTGGTCCATCACCGGTGTTAGGTTCAGATTTTGATCTGGTTGCCCAAGAAGACGAGACTAGTGACTCAGAACTCGAACTCGACACAAAGAGTGAAGTGATCGCTTAAAGCGTCTTCAAGTAGTTTCAACAAGACTGAGGGGATCTGCTGGCTTGAAATAGGTGTTAGGCGTTCTGCGGTTCAATCAAAACGAATGCCGAAGCACGGCCTTTTGTCTTCCAATCATCTTTAACGCCCGCACAATAGGGCTATACTCTGTCGCCCCTGCGACCCAGCCTGAAGGAACCGTCTTTGCCTACGACATCTCATCGACCGCTCGACCCCGAAAATCCGGACATTCTGTACGGCTCAACCAGCTCACTCTGGGATGCCCGCCACCCTATCGAGTGGGGAATCAAGCGAATTGCATGCCTAGGCCTGCAAGGAATCGAGCCGTACGCGAAGCAGGTCGAGAACCACCTGGCTAACCCGCTGGCACTCAAAGAGAAATTCGACGAGTCGGGCGTAACGCTTATCGATGTCTCGAACGGCGCAGGTCAGTCGACAAATTTCATCGACCCTAAAGAAATTCCAAAGACGATCGCCGACCACGTGGCATTCGCCCGTGACTTCCTTCAACCGTTCGGCTGCAACATGTTCAAGTGCAACATGGGCGCTCGCCCTGAAGGGGGTACTACGGATGATCAGCTGAAGCGGCTTGCCGAGACGCTGAATGAGATCGGTCGCCAGACGATCGAGATGGGTATTCGCGTGGCGCCGCACCCGCACATCTGGGGTCCGGTAGAACGGGAACACGAGGTCCGCGCCATGCTCGACCTGACTGATCCAAACTACGTGTGGATGACACCCGATACAGGTCATCTAACCCTTGGCGGCATGGACGCTGTCGAGATCATGAGCGAGTATCTTCCTCGCATCGCTGAGGTGCACCTGAAGGACACGTACGCGAAGTACCGCGGAATTCCGGAAACTCCCTCGCGGGAACAGCACGCAAAGGCCAGCGTTTATCACAACATGGGTGGCGGAGGCGTCGACTTCCCGGCGGTGATGAAGCTGCTAAGAGATCGGCATTACAAAGGTTGGGTCGTGTTCGACATGGACGGTCCACGAGAGGGTGACGATGGTTTCGATGCAATCGGTGGAAACCTCGATCTCGCTGTCGATGACTACCTAGCACACAACGTCAACTACCTACGAGTGATTCTGGGTGTGAACTTGCCACCACTCGACTAAAGGTTTCACCTGGCTTTAGCTACCGGCCGAGGGTGTTTACGAGCTCTACGCAAACATCGATCGAACAGACAGGTGTTTTAGGGTGTGGACAATAGTGCTAGCGTTCAGGGACAAAGAGGCGAACAGAGCAGTCTAGTAGTCAGTGATTTTGGGGTCAGGGTGCTGAGTTGGTGTTAAAGTATCGGCATGTGGAATCTACGGATAGTTACATTCGCATCCTTGTTGTTATTAGCGGTCGCGGCGGGCTGCTCTGTTCC
>JAPYUK010000057.1 GCA_029936155.1 Dehalococcoidia bacterium
GCCAGTGACCATGGAGTCTCTACGACCCAGTGACCAGGCTCTTTCTCTACCAATGGCGGACGCTCGTTGGCCCACTTGTGGTTCGGGTCAACTTCCAGCGGTGTTCGTGTCATGAACACGTCACCGGGAGGAGGGTCGATCGGCGATACAACTTCACCCGGCAGCAGGAACTCTTCACGTTCGATATCTGGGTGCGACGGCAATGCCGCTGAAACCAGAGCGTTGGTGTAGATGTGCAAAGGATTGTTGAAAATAGCTTCAGTCTCGCCCGACTCCTGCACAACACCTAGGTACATAACAGCCATGTCGTGGCACATGTACCGAACCGTTGCCAGGTTGTGAGCAACCAGCAAATACGCCAGTCCGTGCTCTTCTTGCAGGTCAACCAGCAGATTCATGATCTGGGCACGAATCGAAACATCGAGAGCGGATACTGGCTCATCAAGCGCAATAACCTTCGGGTTCAGCGCCAGCGCACGGGCAATTCCGATTCGCTGCCTCTGACCACCCGAGAACTCGTGCGGGTAAAGGTTCGCCTGATAAGGGTTCAAGCCAGTCTCGCTAAGAAGATCACCAACTCGAGTCGCAATTTGCCCCTTGGTCATCGTCGTTGCAATCTCAAGCGGTTCACCAACGATAGAACGCACACGCATGCGAGGGTTCAGCGAAGACCAAGGATCCTGAAACACTGCCTGCACCGATCGACGGAACTCCGTTTTACCGGCCTTCGTCATCGTAGAAACGTCTTCGCCTTCGTAGAAAATCTGGCCACCGGTTGGCTTTTCAAGACCAAGCAAAAGCTTCAATGTAGTCGTCTTGCCACAACCCGATTCCCCAACGATACCAAACGTCTTGTTGCGCTCAATGTCGAAACTGACATCGTCGACAGCTTTCAGGAAGATCTTCTGGCCGAAGCCCATGAAGCCTCCGCCAACCTGGTACCACTTGCGAAGATTGCGAATCGAAATGATCGCGTCAGCACTAGCGTTGACACCGGGAGCGGAAGGAATTTCAGCAGTTCCAGTTGTTACATTCTCAGCAGTTGTCATTTGGTGTTACCGATTCTCGTGGGTCGTAAATTCAGGACTGGCCGACTACTCGTCGTCTTCGGCCGGCATCAAGTGTGCGTATTTGTCGTATTCAGATACCGAACTTTTCGACAGCTGAACCCAGTGATCTTTCTCAACCTCAATAAGCGGAGGACGTCGTTCAGCGTCTTCGGGCGTAAAGGTCAACGTTGATCGAGGAGCGAACGCATCGCCAGCAGGAAGGTTGTAAAGCAGCGGCGGCTGACCCTCGATCTGAGGCAGACGTCCTGTCTTCTCTTCCAGCTTCGGTACAGAACCAATCAGGGCCTTGGTGTACTCGTGCAGCGGGTCATTGAATATTGTGCGCACATCGGCCACTTCAACAATACGACCTGCATACATAACAGCAACTCGGTCGCACATCTTCGCCACGATTCCAAAGTCGTGGGTGATGAAAATAATGCCCACACCCTCTTCTTGCTGAATCTGGCGCAGTAGTCGCAAGTAAGCAGCCTGAATCGTAACGTCAAGAGAAGTCGTAGGCTCGTCGGCAATAATTACAGCCGGGGCTGATGAAATCCCGATAGCTCCAACAACACGCTGTCGCATGCCACCCGAAAGTTGGTGGGGATAGTCGTTGGCTCGTACCTCCGGCGCAGGAATTCGAACCTTGCGGAGCGAGTCGACTACCTTGTCTAGAAGAGCCTGACCTTTCAACTTCTGGTGAATCTTGATCGCCTCCCCAACCTGGTTGGCAATGGTGAAAACCGGATTCAACGCCTGCATTGGATCCTGAAGAATCATGGAGATTTCACCACCACGAACCTCAGTCATTTGCCTTTCCGAGAGTTCAAGCAGGTCTCGACCGCCGAGAATTACCTCGCCGTCGACGATTCGCCCCGGAGGTGTCGGCACAAGCCTCATCAGAGACAGCGCCGTAACAGACTTACCCGACCCTGATTCACCGACGATGCCGAGAGTCTCCCCTCGCTTCACGTGGTAGCTAACTCCATCCACCGCTTTCACCGTTCCCCAACGGGTGGTGAAGTGTGTCTGGAGGTTTTTCACTTCCAGAACCACCTGTTCACTTGCAGCGCTATCGCCGAAGCCATCGGTGTCCACACTCACAGTTTCAGAAGAAACTTCTTTCTCTTCAACTGTAGTGTCGCTGGTTTCTGCCATTCTGAGTCCCCTGTACTAGTCGTCCAAATCCCTCAGCCCTGAGCTCAGCAACCAAGTTCGACGACTTGTAAACGAATTTCAAATAAAACCCGACGGATCACACGTTGAACCGTCAGAAGTGCCCGGCAAGATACCAAACTTTAAGGCTAAACGCTACCAGTCAACAAGCGTTTACGTCCCCTAAATTCCTAGATCGCTTTCCAGTTCATCTAAAGCACTGTCAATCGCTGCCACAATGAAATCTATCTCACCCTTATTAATGGAGAGCGGTGGGCATAGCGAAATCAGGTCACCAGCGCGGAAGCTGACGATATTGCGATCAAACAGCAGTTTTGGCAACTTCTTCGCCAACCCAGCTTCAGCAGGGAAAGGGGTTTTGCTACCACGATCAGCGACCAGCTCAACCGCTGCCAGCAGACCCAGACCGCCGCGCACGTCACCAACTATTTTGTGGCTATACAAACTCTGCAACTGTTCGTACAGGTACGCGCCCATACGCTTCGAATTGCCGACAAGATCATCTCGCTCAAATATATTCAGATTCGCGAGCGCAGCTGCAGCTGCAATAGGGTGCCCACCGAATGTGATCAGGTGCTTAAAAGTCTCGTTTGGGCCACCTACAAAAGCATCAGCAATCTTCTTAGTAGCAATCGCAGCACCCAAAGGTGCATATCCACTCGTTATCGCCTTCGCCACACTCGTAATATCAGCCTGAACACCCCAGTTAGTAGGAGCGAACCACTCACCAGTACGACCAAAACCAGTGATAACTTCATCAGCGATCAACACGACGTTGTACCGGTCAGCGATCTCTCTGAGTCGCTGCCAGTACTCTGCTGGCGGGACCTGTATACCGAAAGCAGCCGAAATCGGCTCAGCAATCATAGCGGCAACGGTATCGGCGCCCTGGTGCTTGATCACCTCTTCAAATTCATTGGCGCACTTGATTGCGACGTCCACCGGGTCACCGGCGTACGGTAATCGGTACGAGTTCCAGTTCGTTACATGTATCGCCCCCGGCATCAATGGACCCATCGGGTCGGCTGCGGGGTTCCCGCCAAGGCTCACCGCCATAGCGGTTCCGCCATGGTACGAATAGCGCCTGCTAATGACCTTGAACGCGCCGGCCTTCCCGTTCAGTATCGAGTACTTCTTTGCCATCTTGACGGCAGTCTCAACGGCCTCTGACCCACCCGAGACGAAGAACGAACGCGCTCCGTGATCCGGGTACAACTCAGCGACCTTGCCAGCAAGTTCGATCTGAGGAAGTGTCGAGCCACCCGAGGGTGCCGAGTCGATCGCAGTCATCTGGGCGTAGACAGCGTCGGCTATCTCAGTTCGACCGTACCCGGCAGATTTGTACCACAAGCCTGCCATCGCATCGAGATGTCGTTGACCATCGGCAGTTTCGACCCAGACTCCATCGCCTTTAACGTAGATCTTCAGGTTTCCACGCCAGTCGTTCGTTTGCGCGGCGTGCATGAACATATGATCGCCAGCAATCTGCTGCAGCTCTTCGATCCGTTCTCCACTCAAGGTTTCTGGATTAATGGTCGACGTCATTCAAACACTCCGTTTAATACGCGACAAATATCTGTGCACATCCGTCGATGCGACGCACCAATTCTAAATCTCGAATTCCGGCTGGTCTATCGCTTTCTCATCATCAGGCATCAAATACCCAGTGCTATACTCGATTTACCATGAATTCCCAGTTCATTTCAGCCAAAACTTGCACCTGCCCAACTCAAATCCCACAAAGGGATTCGAGTGACTGACACCAATCAAAATTGAGCCGCACTACCCGAACCCCTCAGCAAACCAAGCAAACGGGGTTTTTTATTGCCTCTTTTCAATAGTTCAAGCACCCATCGGACTTAACACACACTGGAAAAAGGTAATTGTCATCCTGAATTCCATTTCAGGATCTTCCTCCCCCAATTGCGGCTAACACAACTACATAGCCGGTCTCTGCACAAACCGTCATCCTGAGCCCCATCGAGGGGTCCAGCAGACCCCGAAACACCCAACATGCCAACGATAACGCCCCGCTTCACCGATACCGAACTCACCGGTATCAACAAAACCCTCGAATCGGCCACCACTGAAGAAATCCTTGAGTGGACCAACGACGTATTCGACAACACCGCAGCTCAGATGTCGAGTTTTGGACTCGAAGACCAGGCCCTCTTTCACATCTACTGGACGGTCAACGAAAACGCCCGTCTGATGACCCTCGATACCCTGCGATTGCCGACCGAAACCTACTCGCTATTCGACCAGATCAAGCTCCGCTACGGCGTCGATGTCGAGTTCTACTATCCAGATATGAAAGCCGTAGGCAAGATGGTCAAAGAAAAGGGCAACAATCTCTTCTACATCGGGCGCGCCAATCGAGAGCTCTGCTGCGGTGTTCGCAAAGTTGAGCCGCTCGGAAGAGCACTCTCAACACTCGACGCATGGGTAACTGGTCTCCGAAGAGATCAGGGAATGGATCGCGGCTCGATAGACATCGTCGAGTGGGACGCCGCCCATTCCAACTACAAGATCAACCCGCTTGCCAACTGGACCTTCGAGCAAGTTCAGGATTTCGTCAAAGAAAACGAAATACCCTACAACGAACTCCACGATCAGGGCTACCCGTCACTCGGCTGCGCACCCTGCACCCGAGCCATCAAGCCCGGTGAAGACATCCGAGCCGGGCGCTGGTGGTGGGAAAGCGACCCCGACGCCAAAGAGTGCGGCATCCACATAGTCGCCCCACTCGAGAAGTAACTGGAGAAACGATGTTCCTCGACGAAAGCAATCTGTTCTCCAAACCAGGCTGATCTTCATGGGACAGGTTCAACAGCTTGCTAACCGAATGCCGATCCTACCCACATGCCATCGATCACCCCGGACATCAACACCTCTCTGGTTGAACAACTAATCAAGGCCCAGTTCCCAAGCTGGGCACACCTCCCCCGTCTCCGAAGTCATCCCCAACGGCTGGGACAACCGAACATTCCGACTCGGTGACGAAATGTCAGCCCGACTCTCCAGCGCCGAGCGTTACACATCACAGATAGTCAAAGAAGAACGCTGGCTGCCGGTACTAGCACCACACAACTCTCCCCATAATCCTGAATTTTATGCAGGACCGCGAGCCGGTACGAAGTACTTGCACACTTCTCAAAGCCGGTTGTCGTTTATGTAGTCCCAATCGAACTCGAAACCCAGCCCATCGCCCTGCGGCAACAACACGTTGCCGTCGGAATCCATCGGATCGCACGGCTCCTTCAAATACAGTGGCGTATGATCGTAATCACCTAGTGGATGATCAGAAGGAAACAGCAGCCCTCTCTCGAAGAACTCGCATGTTTCTTCAGCGGTTGAACCCAGAATCGCAGCATTCCCAAACCCCCCAACGTGCATCTCGCACGGCAACCCGAAGGACTCGTACATATCAACAGCCCTTCGACACGCCGTAAGCCCACCAAAGTTGACGTCTATCCGACCGATGTCAGTCGCCTTTTGAGCCACCCATTCGGCTCTCGAATAGTGCATTCCAGCCACCAGTTCTGGACCGCATATCGGTATTTCCAGCTCCGCCGAAAGCCGCCGGTACGGTTCGACCGCCCGTTCATCCATCGGGTGCTCGAAGAAGTAAAATCCCATCTGCTCTATCTCACGCCCGACCGTCAACGACTCCTGGAGCGAGTAGATTCCCCACGGATCGAGCATCAGAGTCATCGAATCACCAACCGCATCGAACACAGCCTCGCAAACCTCAAGATCGGCCATTGGAGAAGCAGGTTTACCCGGCGTCGGTTCTAGTGTCTCGGGATCAGCGTAGATATACGCGTGAATCTTGAACGCCTTGTAGCCACGATCCCGACATTCAAGAGCCAACTTGGCGTAAACATCAGGTGATCCGATATTGGGTGCAGTCGAGGCGTAGGCCTTCGCTTTGGTACGAGTCCGACCCATCAATGTTGCTACCGACTGCCCGGCAGCTCGACCCGCCAAGTCCCACAAAGCCGAATCGATATTCCCAATCAGCGCTTCTGAGAACCTCCGATTCCCCTTCATCCAGTCCCACAAAAGCCCTCGATCCATCGGATCCTGACCCACCAGTAGCGGCTTCACCAAGCCCTCGACCTCCTCGGCCGAAGCACCATAGAAATACGAATGGACACCGCCGGTCGCGTACCCCTCGACGCCGGTGTCTGTAACGATTCTCGTCAGCGTCTGCACGCCATCATGCCGCTCGGCATCCGTTCCGTAGCCCCACTTCGACCCATGGCTAAAATCCGGCAACCGAAACCGAATCAATTCAACATCAACAATTTTCATTATTTGAATCCTTGTCATTACGAGGAGGAACGAAGTGGCAATCAGCAACCAGTGATGACTTCCACTAGCCGACAACCCAATGGCATCTTGAGGCGCCAAAGGGTCGCATACAAGCCACCACAACACCACCTCCACAAAAGTAAAAGTGCCATCGGCATACTTACCGCGGGCGCAACCGAATCTCGCTACTCACCCCGTACCCCAAAACTGCTGCCTCATCACCAATCTGCAGCGTCACAACACCCCTGTACGGCGCAACGTCCGACACCACAACCTCGACACCCGGAAGCACACCGCTCTCACTCAAATAGGCGATCAACTCCGCATCATTCTCCGGAATTCGATCCACAATCATCGGCGTACCCGTCGGCGCATTATCAAGCGTCACAACGCCACGCGGCTCCCGGTAGCCACTCCCAGGAATCGGCTGACCAAACGGATCGGTTTTGGGATTTCCAAGACGATCCTGAATCCTCTTCTCAAGCGTCGAAGATAGCGCATGCTCCAGCATGTGCGCTTCAGCATCCACCTCGTGCAGTGGCACTCCCAGCAAATCGACCACCATGCGCGCCGCCAATCGGTGCTTCCTGATCATCGACTCCGCCAGTTGCCGACCTCGAATCGTCAGGTCGATATCCCGCGCCTCTCCAAGACGAATCAGCGACTCACGCTCCATACGACGAAGCATTCCCGACACTGCAGGAAGCGAAGTACCCAGATTCTCGCTCGCAGGTACCCGTCTCAACTGATCAACGAGATTCGAATTGCTGACCTTCTCGCCACGCTCCTGAACAACATAAATCGAGAGCAGATAGTTCTCCATCGCCTGCGTCAGGCGAGGCGCAGCAGCCTTCTGTTGATCAGCCATACATCATCCCTCTAATAACTCAGAGCCCAACCCATACGAACCCCAACTCCGCATCCATGTTACGACATTTCTTCGTATCTAAGAACAACCCAACATCAGGACGACTCGAACTTCAACTTGGAGCGAACAGGAACAGCACTAACATGGGGCGATCGTGAAATCCCGTGGAAGCGACCGCGCGCCACGTATCACCGTGATCTTCGAGTTCCCTGAGACAAATTCGCTCGTAGCAAGCCCATATCCCGAGATATCCTCCCACCCATGACTACCAAGGAACAACGCGACGCCGTTCGCTGCTTCGGCACGGGATCCTCAATTTATGAGGTGTACCACGATGACGAGTGGGGCGTGCCGACCCACGACGATCGTGAACTCTTTGAATTACTGATTCTCGAAGGCGCACAGGCCGGACTCAGTTGGGAGACGATCCTAAAAAGACGTGAAACGTATAGAGCCGCATATGACAACTTCGACATCAACAAAGTCGCCAATTACGGTCCTATAAAAATACAAGCACTACTTGAAGATGAAGGCATCATCCGCAACAAGCTCAAGGTCAACGCTTCGATCAAAAACGCCAATGCTGTGCTTGAAATCCAGAAGGAACTCGGCTCTCTTGATGCCTACCTCTGGTCGTTCGTTCCAAACAGTCAGCCTGTCCAAACCGACTGGCCATCGATGAGCGAAGTTCAGGCCGAATCAAGCGAGTCGACCGCGCTGAGCAAAGACCTCAAAAAGCGTGGCATGACGTTCGTTGGCCCCACAATAATGCAGGCCTTCATGCAATCCACCGGCATGCTCAACGACCACCAAACAACTTGCTTTCGCCACCAACCGATAAAAGACATGGCT